>JBILVU010000105.1:0-19618 GCA_044370285.1 Prosthecobacter sp. | reverse complement strand
GGGTCTTCACCCACACCTGGTTCGCCGCCGGTCTCGGCACGCTCGTGCTCGGGGTGCTCGTGATGTTCCTCGGTCTTTTCACCCGCCGCATCGCCCGCTGGAGCCTGTTTGCGCTTCTCACCTCGCCTATCTTGTGGCCTTTCCAGCTCACGTCCGCGCTCTGCGAGATCGTCCGCTTCTTCGGTCTGCTTCCCGCCGCCTCCATTCCGGAAAAAATCATCTCCGATGATGCTTCGTCGCGTGACCTCAACCCGCTCGAATCTCCCCCCGGAGCCTACGATCCCGCCTTCACTCAAAACGCCCCGCCGCCCTTCACTGCCCCTCCACCCGTTTCCGATCCCGCCATCCATCAAGCCGCCCTCGGCATCGAGGAAACCATGCGGCAGTTCCACGCGCCGATGACCTTCGAGTTCGTGAAGGCCTCCGACTTCTTCCACCTCGATCTCAAATTCTACGACCAGACTCGCGCAGCCCTCGAAACGCATCTCTTCACCTTTCTCTATGATGCGGAAATCACCAGCCTACGCACCGCCATGATGACACCCGTCCTCATCCGATGCCTCCGCAGTCCCGATCACTGCGTCAGCGTCTCCTGCTATCATGGAAAAGCCGTCTGGTGGCTCCGCCTCTTCGGCCTCTTTAGCTCCAACATGCGCCGCATGTTCAACAGCAAGACTTACGACTTCGAAACCGAGTTCGAAGACGGCTCCTTCGTCACCACCTCCAATGCGGAAGCCGTCACCAACTTCGATTACCCCGCCCATCTCGATGTGCAGGGTTTCCCCGGACGCTCGCTCGAAGAACTCGGCCACCTCCATTACCAGCGACTCACCGCCCACGGCACCGCTCGTGGCAGCTACCCGATGAAAATCCACAGCGTGCAGGCCGCTCTCGAAATGCAGCAGCGCCTTCATCAGGTCAAAGCCGCAGCCCGTGGCCCGCAAGGCCTCTCCCGCGAGGAATTTCGCCGCATCGCCGGAGACGCCCAACCCTCGACCGATGCCGTTTACGACCAATGGCAGCACCTCCGCGCTAACAAAACATAACCCATCTTCCTCTTACTCCTCCTCTTCCTCCTACTCCCCCGCCGAGAGGAAGAGAAGGAGTAAGAGGAAGATGAGGATCACCTGCGGTGTGCTGAACCTCCGCCCTCTGACCCCAGCCCCCATGCTCTTCAAAAACCTCCGCCAAGACATCCGCATCGCCGATCTCACCGTCGATGCCAATAGCGCCATCCGCACCGCCGAAAAAGCCCACGGCAGGCTTGAGCGACTCGACGACCGCCTCAGCCATCTCGCCATGATCAACGAGGCCCTTTGGCGGCTCCTCAAAAGCAAAACTGGCTGGACCGATGACATGCTCATGCACGAACTCCAGCAGCTCGATGCCGAAGACGGCACCATCGACCAGCGCCGCACCCCGCGAGCCATCAAATGCCCCGCCTGCCAGCGAAACCTCCCCGCCGATGGCCGCGACTGCATCTACTGCGGCACCCCGCCCGCCATGACCTCCCCCTTCAGCAAGGCGTGGTAATCACAGACTCATCCGCTGGAGCCTCCTCAATGCCCGCCAGCAATCGTTCCAGCTCCTGCGCCCTAGGGTCGAGAGTCGTTTTGACGGCGTGTTGATTCAGCCAATAAATCAGCCACGTCAAAACAAGGGTGGTCGAACAAAAGATCGCGCCTTGGAGAAAGCTGGCCGCGTTCACCACCATCGAAATCAGCACCGGGACCATCAGAGGCAGTAGATACCACCACAGCACGTTCCGCAGCAGCCACGATTGGTGACGCACTTCGCCCAGCGAGTGCCGCACATACAATCTCAGATCATCGCTCGCACGCGGGCGCTGCTTCCGCTGCCGCAGATGGTCCCTGAGAAGAAAAATGCCCACACCTGCCGCCGCTGCGGCCGGCAGCCAGTCCGTCCAGTCACGCCCGCGGATGATTAAAAAGACGGTGACAAACAAGGCGGCCGCGATCTCACGAAAATCACGCCAGAAGATCATCGCCTGAAACGAGCGCTGATTCCGTCGTACCTCTTGCAGGATGAGGCTGGCATCCACTTTGACCTGCGAGCGGGTTTCCTGCTGCTGCCAGTGTTGTTGAAGCGTCTCAAAGTTCATGATTCGAGTCCTTTCAGTTGTTCAGCCAGTTGCTTGCGGATGCGGTGAAGCCGCACGCCCACATGGTTTTCCGAGATCCCGAGCACCTCGCCCATCTCGCGATAGCTCAGCCCGTCCAGATGCATCAGCGCCAGCGAGGCTTCCGGCTTCGGCAGCGCCCGGATCGCTTCGTAAAGCTTCTCGATCAGCGCATCCGCCGCTCCATCCGGCGCGGCAGGCACCTCTTCCACCATGCTTGAAAACGCCTCATGCTTCACCCGACGACGCTGCTCCTTCCGCTGCCACACCATCGCCGTGTTGAAAGCCAGTCGGTAAAGCCAAGTCGTCTCCTTTGAGTCCCCTCGAAAACTCGGTAGGGCGATCCACGCCTGGAGCAAAATCTCCTGCAGCAGATCCTCCTGGTCCGCCGCACTCGCCGCGAACGATCTCACCACTCGCCGCAGTAGGCCCTGATGCTCGCTCAGCCAGCGGCGGAAAATGGATTCTTGTTCGAGAGAGGTCATGCGGTGAGATCGGTGTCTGGAGAATGAGTGTCTCCGCCGCGATTTACCTTACAGAAAACCTGCCATCACCGAACAGAAGAGGTCAAAAGGGCATTTCTCACCACGTTATCCACGCTCTGCATGAAACTCGCCTCACTCCTCCTCGCTGCCTTCGCCACCTCCATCATCGCCGCTGACTGGCCTGCGTGGCGCGGACCCACTGGGGATGGTCACGCGGCTCCCGGCCAAAAACTGCCGGTGAAGTGGAGCGAGAGTGAAAATCTCATCTGGAAGGCCGAAGTGCGCGGTCGCGGGCATGGCTCCCCTATTGTCATCGGGGATCAAGTCCTGCTCGCCACGGCGGATGTGGAGACGGAGGAGCAGCTCGTGCTCAGCTTTGATCGTGCGACGGGCAAATCACGCTGGGAGGCCGTCGTGCATCACGGGAACCTCAATACGAAGGGCCACAAAATCTCCTCACAAGCCTCCTCCGATGTCGTGAGCGATGGCGAGCGGCTCTTCGTGAACTTCCTCAACAATGGAGCCATCTTCACCACGGCGCTTGATTTGAAGGGCAAACAGCTCTGGCAGCGTCGCGTGTGCGATTTCCAGGTGCATCAGGGCTTTGGCTCCTCGCCGGTGATTTATCAAAACATCGTGCTCGTGTCCGCCGATCATCGCGGCGGCGGCAAAATGACCGGCCTCAACAAACTCACCGGTGAGATTGTGTGGCAGCAAGATCGCCCGCCAGTCGCCAACTACGCCTCGCCCGGCATCGTGAACGCCGCAGGCAAAGTCCAAGCTGTGCTCGCAGGGTGCAAGAAGGTCGAGAGCTTCGATCCGCTCACCGGCAAAAAGCTCTGGAGCATCGACGGCAGCACCGAGGAGACCGTCGTCACCGCCGTGACCGATGGCAGCCGCGTGTTTCTGGGTGGCGGTTATCCCAAGCGCCACACCATCGCCATTGAGGCGGATGGCAGCGGCAAGATCGCCTGGGAAAACACCACGCAGACCTATGTGCCGTCCATGATCGTCAAAAACGGCCACGTCTTCGCCGTCGGCGATGCAGGCCGTGCCGTCTGCTGGAAATCCGCCACCGGCGAAGAACTCTGGAATGAAAAAGTGGACCGCGAGTTCTACGGCTCACCCGTCATGGCCGACTCGCGCATCTACGTCACCAGCAAAGGCGGCGTCACCTCCGTCTTCGAAGCCACCCCGGAGAAATTCACCCTCCTCGGCCAAAACCCGCTCGGTGATGAATCCTTCAGCACCCCCGCCATCTGCGACAATCGAATCTACCTCCGCTCCGCGAAAACGAATTCCACGCGGCAGGAGTTTCTGTGGTGTGTGGGGGAGTGAATGGGCAGCCTATGACACTTAGATGAGCCAGTGACGGCCTGTCGTCCAGCCGAGGAAGAGCCTTGCATCAGGGGAGGAATGCGGGGGCGATGCGTTCAGGGCAAGATCGAGACCACGGATCGCCGGAGCCACTGTGAGACGCAGCGTTTCCGGCTCCTTGTAAAGCCCGGCCCGCATGTTCATGACGAACACCATTTGGTCCGCCTTTGTTAAACCGGAGAGGAAATACACCATTTGCCGCCAGGCATACGCGGTGTTTTTCACCATGATGAGACGTGCATGATGGTGGGGCGTCCGCTGCCTGAGCCGTCGTATGATCCACCGCCAGCAGCGGTGGGCGGCAGCCAGGCGATCCACCGGCAGGTTTAATCCCTTCATGAGCACGGAGAGGTTTTGGGTGGTGAGAATCTGCTGTTGTTCGATCACCATGCCATTGGCCGCGACACCATGCCGTTTAGAGTTGCTGACGTTTGCTCGTTTTGAGCAAAGCTCGCCGAAAGGCTCTTCTTCGCGTCCCCATATGCCGAAAAGAGGTTTCGTGACGGGAGGGACGGTCATCTTATCAATGGCGGCGAAATCAGCCTGATAATAGGTGTCATAGAGGGTGCCGCTCAACTCCTGCGCGGCTGCTTTTGCGGCCGTGAGAAACTTTGGCCCGAACCTGCCCATGAAGATGTCGGCGGCGATCTCTTCGACCAAAGGAAGGTCAAGGCCGGCCTGTGCCGCCAGATTGGACAGTTCTCGCACCAGGCGGTTGGGGAGGATGGCTTGAGGGAAACACGACAAGGTGATTGTGCTGACCTCTTTCAAAGCCGCGGCAGCCACCCCGCGTGTCTCCTGATTTTGAAACCGCCACGCTTCAGTGGCCGATACCCACGGCAGTTCCTCGAGACGCACCTGACTTTCCAGGTTGAGGAGGAGAAGCGAGCGGCGCTTGCGGAAAGCACGGTACAAATCGGTGTGAACACGTCTCAGTGACTCGTCCGAAATGCCCAGCGCATGGATTTCCGCAGTCAGGCATGGCAGCACCAAGGCGAGCGACTCGCCTGAAGTGAGGATTCCTTTCGAGACAAGGTTGGCGATGCTGTCGCGTTGGGCGCGGGAGACTTTCCAAGCGATGGATTTCGGCAGCGGACGTTCTGGGATGGCATCAGCCAGTTCCTTTACGCTTACTGGCTCCAGAAACGGAGCTGGATCGGCGATGCCCACATCCTGCGGAAGGCCCTCTAATCGACGAGCGATCACCTTGGCGAGCTGGCTGTGCAAAGGCGCGGCCACGGCCAGGGCTTGCCGAGCTCGCAGACGCAGGCGCTTCTCGGAGCCTGGCTGCCCGTGTTTTGCCAGATACCGGGCGAGAATCATTCGAATCCGCCCCACTTCACGCGGTTGAAGACGGCGCATATCAGGGAGCACCCGGTCGAGAGCATCGCGCAATTGGCAGAAGTTATCGTCAGGCCGGTCTGGCTTCATGCACAAGCGATGGTCATGACGAAGGCGATGATATTCCTCAAGGAGATCCAAGACGCGGTTTGTCCATCCGGGTTGGATACGTTTGCAGGGCCAGCCACCAACCACCGGAAAACGACCTTTGGCATCCACGGGCAGTGGGTGCCCGCAGTCATCACGAGCCAGATCGGGGGGATCACCTTCCACGGTTTCCAGCAAGAGGTCCACGAGCCGGTCCATCAGGGGCGTCCAGACACAGATCATCTCTCTTTGCACGCAGTAACCTGGGTGATCCGCGATCCGGTTCAGGGCCATGGTGGCCTCGCCTGCCGTCTGGACCGAAACCTCGGTGCTCGCCACCCGGGACTCATCTGAGGGGACGGGGTAAAACCGCAGGCGGTCGAAGAAGGGAGAAATCTCTTGGATGACAGCGGCGGCAGCGGCGGGCTGTTCTTGTTCGAGCAGCCATGCCACGACCAAAAGAGCACCCTCCTCGGGCACCTGGATTTCGTAGCGTCCGTTGTGCAGCCATTCGGCAAGCACGGCGAGGCCCTCTGCGGCGAGAAAGTACTCATTGATGAGCTGGCGTCCTCTTTCGATGCCACCTCCAAGACCTTCCATCATGGCCAGCTCATGTTCACAGAGCGGTCCGCCGGCCAGCAGATTGCCCGTGACAAAACCGCCTGTGACGACTTCAGGCGTCGCCCAGACTGGCACGCTTTCGATCGGTCTCCGTGATCCCACCTCCAAAGAGCCGGAGCGCATCCCTTGCAGCACCTGCTGCCATCGCTTCGCCTTCGCCAAAGCATGCTCACGCGTGGATGAATCCGCGTGCGTGGCCGAAGTCTTCAATGCCTTGCTCAACTGGTCCGCGGCATAGCCAGGATTTGCTTGGATCGGTGTGGGCATGTTGGAGAAAGGATCCAGGGGCTGGAGTTGAACCAGCTCCCTCCCGGGCCTGAGCCGGGCGCTCTGACGTTGAGCTACCCTGGAGTTTGTAGGAATGAAGCGACTCGCCAGTTTGCGACGAACGTGTTGCTTCGGCAAGGGCAGACTACCTCCGCTCCGCCAAGACCAGCCCCACACGTCAGGAGTTTTTGTGGTGCATCGGCCATTGATTCAAGCCTGGGCAGAAGAAGCGATTGAAAGAAGCTGACAGCAAATGGGGGTAGAAAATGGAACGATGCCATTTGCTGCCCCCATTTTTCTGTCAGCTCACCTGCGTTTCTCAAACTTGTTTTTGCCGCAGAGGGGCAAAGAGGCAGAGGACGCAGAGGTTTCCTTCTGTTTTCATCTCCGAATAACATGGCGGATCACGGGGAAGTCTGACGACTTCCTCTACACGGTGGCTCCCGCTGGATTCGTAGCGGCAAACGTCAGTTTGCCCCTTGGTCAGCGCAGACAAGTTACTCCCTGTCCCCACTCGCCACAGCGGAGTTCATTTGCTCTGCGTCCTCTGCTCCTCCGCCCCTTTGCGGCAAACACCTTGGCGGGTGCAGCGTGGTATGGGTGAGAAACAGAGCGCACGACGGCTGATAGGCGCGAAGCATCAAGACCACGCCACGGCGGTCTGCCCTTGCACGCCGAGGCCTTCGACACCGAGTTCGATGACGTCACCGGGCTTCATGAAGACGGGATCAGGCTTGAAGCCGAGGCCGACTCCGGGAGGTGTGCCGGTGGTGATGATGTCACCCGGCAGCAGGCTCATGAATTGGCTCAGGTAGCTCACCAGCGTCTTCACGCCGAAGATCATCTGCGCGGTGCTGCTGTTTTGGATCGTCTTGCCGTTGAGCTTGAGCCAGAGCTTCAAATTCTGTGGATCAGGGATTTCGTCGCTTGTCGCGAGGTAGGGCCCGAGCGGTGCGAAGGTATCGCAGCTCTTGCCCTTCACCCACTGGCCGCCGCGCTCGAGCTGCCACTCGCGCTCGCTGTAGTCATTGTGAACGCAGTAACCAGCCACATGGCTCATCGCATCCTCTTCGCTCACATAGCTGGCCTTTTTGCCGATCACGAAGGCTAGCTCGACCTCCCAATCACTCTTCTTCGAGTTCTTCGGGATGACGACATTGTCATTCGGGCCGCAAATGGCGCTCGTGGCCTTGAAAAACACGATGGGCTCCGCCGGAATCGGCATGCCGCTCTCTTTCGCGTGATCCACATAGTTCAGGCCGATGCAGATGATCTTGCTCGGGCGTGCGATGCAGGGGCCGAGGCGTGTGCTCGCATCCACGGTTGGAGCGGAGGCCGCGTTGGCCTTGGCCCAGGCGGCGAGACGTTCCAGGCCATCCCCGCCGAAGAATTTCTCATCGTAGTCGCTGCCAAAGGCGCTCGCATCAATGCGGCGGCCATCGTCGAGTTGAAGGCCGGGTTTTTCTTCTCCAGGGTTTCCAAAGCGGATCAGTTTCATGCGGTTGTTCGTGGTTCCTTGTTCGTGGTTCTTTGTTTCAGACAATCATTTCTTCTCGTCGCCCTCGGCGTTCGCGTAGCGGCCGATGATCGGATACTGCTCCAGTTCAGCGATCGTGCCGGTGACGGGATAGCTCTCACGCCCGACCCAGTAAATCGCAGCGGCGGCGATGTCCTCCGGCATCAAAAGTCGGCCCATCGGCACCACCGAAGGCGGCAGGCGCTCCGGCCAGCCTTCGCCGAGGCCATCGCCGATTTTGACTTGGTATTCGTTGTCGGAAAGCGTCCAGCCGACGTTGAGTTGGTTCACCCGCACGCGGTCCATGCCGAGCGAGTCGGCCAGGTTACGCGTCATCGTCATGAGGGCTCCTTTGGACATCGAGTAGGCGAGCATGTTGGCCTGGCCGCAGTGAGCCAGCACGGAGCCGATGTTCAGCACGACACCGGTGTTTTTCTTCAACTCCGGCAGCAAGGCACGAATCAGCAGCATCGGCGCACGGGCATTCACGGCCATCATGCGGTCAAAAAAGGTCGCGTCAGTCGTGTCGATGCGGCCGCGGATGGTGAGCGCGGCATTGTTCACCAGCGCATCGACCTTCCCGAAGGCCGCGATGGCATCGGCAGCGAGTTTTTCGGGATACGAGGCGTCTTCGAGGCTGCCCTGGCAGAAGGCAGCTTTGTCCTCGCCGAGTTCTTTTTTCAAAGCCTGGCCGCGAGCGGCATCACGACCATGCAAAATGACCTTCGCGCCTTCTTGAATGAAACGACGCGCCATGTGCTCGCCGATGCCTGTGGTGCTGCCGGTGATGAGAATGACCTGGTCTTGGAGTCGCATGATGAGAGGGAAGTTCGGGGAAGTTTCTATGGCGAGCATGTACGCTGCCTCAAGCCGTGATCTGCCGTGAAATGATGGCTCAGCCGTGGATCAGCCACACGGCCGCCACCGCCGTCATCCAGAAAAGGACGTTCTCGAAGAGCTTCTGCGGCAGCTTCCGGAGAATCCACCAGCCCAAAAACACACCGAGCACCACCGCGGGCATCAGCACGAGGTTCGTCATGAGTGACTTTGCGTGGATGATGCCCAGATCCGTGCTGAAAGGCACCTTGAAGAGATTCACGAAGAGGAAGTAGCGGCTGAAGACACCGAGATGCTCCTTCTTTTCCAGATGCTGCGCCAGCAGGTACACCGTCATCACCGGACCGGCCGCATTCGCCAGCATGGTGACGACACCGGCGAGGAATCCCATCGCCCAGGTGAAGCCCTTGTGTTCTGTCAGAGCCAGGAAATCCTGCCTGTGGCGGTTCAAGAGCCAGTTGAAGACCAAGAGCGCCAGGATGATCCAGCCGATGACGACGCGGGCCATCGCATTGTCAAACTTCCCCAGCAGCACCCAGCCCACGATCACGCCGGTGATCGCCGGAGGCAAAATAGGCAGGATGCGCCGCCATGAGCCGCCTTTGCGGTTGATGAAGTAGCCCATGAAATCCGCTGCAATAAGCATCGGCAGGATCACGCCCACGGATGCCTTCGCGCCGAAGACCCTCGCCATGAGGACGACGTTGAGCGTCGAGGTGCCGGAAAGCCCCGCCTTAGACATCCCGATGCACATCGCTCCGAGGCAGGCGAGCACGAGCAGCCAAGCGTCGGCGGGGAGGAGGGTGTTTTCGCTGATCCAGTTCATGCGCCGCTGCTCATAGCGTGAACCGCTGGCGATGCCACCTCTGAGCGGGAAATCCTTCGCAAGCAGGCCCAGCTGAAGTGATGCTTGCTTCCCCGGCGGCATGCGGCATCACTCCGACTCCTTTTTACCCTCCCCGACCATGATCAAACTCACCGGCATTGCAGATGAAGCAGGCGCGTCCCTCGACGTGCAAATCCAAGCCCACCAAGAACTCGGCTGGGACAGCATTGAATCCCGCGGCGTCGAGATCGATGGCGTGAAGGGCAATCTGCACGAGATCCCCGATGCGGTCTTTGACAAGGTCGTGGCCCGTCTCGACGAGAAAGGCATGAAAGTGAGCGGTTTCGGCTCCCTCATTGGCAACTGGGCCAAAAAGATCACCGACGACTTTTCCATCACCGAGGCCGAAATCAGCCGCGCCATCCCCCGCATGCAGCGCCTCGGTGCGAAGCTCATCCGCGTAATGAGCTACGCCGTGTGCAAAACGGATGGCAAGGACGACGCGGAGCAGTTCGCCCCGGAGCGCATCAAGCGCATGATCGAGATCAACAAGCGCTTCGCCGATGCCGGTCTCACCGTGGTGCATGAAAACTGCATGAACTGGGGCGGCATGAGCCCCACCTACGTCCAGCGCATGGCCGAGGCCGTTCCCGGCATGAAGTGGGTCTTTGACACCGGCAATCCCGTCTTCATCGACGATCGCGACCGCCCCGGCATGAAGCAGGATGCTTGGACCATGTATCAGGCCATCAAGCCCTTCATGGCGCACGTTCACGTCAAAGACGGCATCTGGGACACCGCGAAGAATGACGCCGTCTATACCTATCCCGGCGAAGGCGAAGGCCAGACGGAGCGCATCATGAAGGACCTCGTCGAGACCGGTTACTCCGGCTACATCAGCATCGAGCCGCATGTGGCCGTGGTCTTCCACGGTGCCGGTGCCGCCGATGAGCTGAGCCCCGAGCAGAAGGCCAAGGAGCAGTACGACAGCTACGTCAAATATGGCCGCATGCTCGAAGCCATGCTGAAGCGCCTTGGTGCGAAGCTGAGCTGAGGCTCCTTAAATCGTCATCGACGAATAACCGCCGTCCACGACCATCTCGTGGCCGGTGATGAAGCTGCCACCGCTCGCCGCGAGCAACAGGGCTGCCCCGACGAGTTCTTTGGCTTCGCCGAAGCGGTTCATCGGCGTGTGGCCCATGATTTTGGAGACGCGATCGGGCGTGAGCACCTTCTTGTTTTGCTCCGCCGGGAAGAAGCCGGGCACCAGCGTGTTCACGCGGATGCCGAGCGGTGCCCATTCACGAGCGAGGTTCTTGCTCAGATTATGCACCGCGCCTTTCGACATCGAATAGGTGAACACACGGCTGAGCGGGATCAGGCCGGACATCGAGCCGAGATTGATGATCGAGGCCGGAATCTTGTTTTCGACGAAATATTTGCCGAAGACCTGGCAGGCAAGGAAGACGGCCTTCGTGTTGATGTTCATGATCCGGTCATACTCCTCCTCCGGGATGTCGAGGAAGGGCGTGGGCGAGTTCACCCCTGCGCCGTTCACGAGGATCTGGCAGCCGCCGCTGCGCTCCTGCACCTGATCGAGCAGGATTTGCAGGTCGGCTTTTCGGCTGGCATCAGCGGAGACGAAATACGCCTTCCCGCCAGCCGCGTGGATGCTTTCGAGGCGTTTTTCGGCCTTCGCCGCATCACGGCCCACGAGCACCACCTCCGCTCCCGCCATCGCAAAGCCGGAGGCGACAGCGCCGCAGAGTTCACCCGTGCCGCCGATCACGACAGCGGTTTGATTTTGGAGGGAAAAAAGTTCAAAAATGGAGGACATGGCCGCGCATCTATGGCGGGAGGAACTCAGCCCGCAAACGACATTCGTCACGCGCCGCTGGATATTCGCCGCAACCTCTCGGAATAAGCAAAATCTCACGCTCTCTCACGTTTGTTGCCCGCTCATTATGAAATTCTCTCTTCTCGCCATCCTTGCCCTCGCCGCCATCTGCATCGTTCATGCCGAGGACAAACCCCAAACCGACCCCAAAGCCATGCCTGCCCCCGTGATCGTCAAAACCGATGAAGAGTGGAAAAAACTGCTCAACGATGAACAATTCAAAGTCACCCGCCAGCAGGGCACCGAGCGGCCTTTTGGCGATATTTACAAGGAATTCGAAAAGCAGGGCGAAGGCACCTACTACTGTGTGTGCTGCGGCTCCGAGCTCTTCACCTCGAAGGAGAAATTTCACTCCGGCTGCGGCTGGCCCTCCTTTTACGATAGCTCGAAGGCCAATGGCGTTCTTGAGCGCGTCGATAACAGCCACGGCATGCGCCGTGTGGAGACCGTGTGCAAGCGCTGCGGTGCTCACCTCGGCCATGTTTTCGAGGGTGAAGGCTTCAAGACGCCCACGGACCGCCGCTTTTGCATCAACGGCGTTGCTTTGAAATTCGTCGCCAAAGGTGGCGCGGCTCCGAAGCTCCTCGAAGTCGAATCCGCCGAGGTTCAGAAGAAAAAAGACGAGGTCGCCAAGGAGGCTGGCGAGGCTCCGAAGAAGTGATGACGAAGTTTTCACTTCTCTAGTCGCCTGCTCTCTGGCAAATGTGCGCCGCGCATGCCCGCCTTTGCCTACACCGCTCTTTCTGCCGCCGGGGAATCCAAAAAGGGTTCCATCGATGCGGCGGATCGCGGCGAGGTCGTGCGCAAGCTTGCCCGCATGGGCCTGCGTGCCAGCTCCGTGAAGCCGCTCGGTGCCTCCGCCGCTCCAGCCGCTAAGGCGAAGCCCAAGGATGGCAAAAAAGCCGCCGCCGCCGTCACCAAGGATAGCGCCGCGCCCTTCGCCGCCCTTTGGCAGCGTCTCAAATCCGGTGGTGATACCGGCAAGGTCCGCCTCAAGCACGCCCAGGTCATCGCCTTCACCATTGAGCTATCGAATCTCCTCTCCGCAGGCTTCCAGATCGATCAGGCCCTCGGTGCCATGGAAAAAAGCAGTGATGCCCTCACGCGTGAGATGTCACGCCGCCTCCGCGAGCTGGTGCGGGATGGCATTCCGCTCTCCACCGCACTGCCGCAGGTCTCCAGCAGCTTTGGCCCGCTCTTTTGCAGCATGATCGCCGCTGGCGAGAGCAGCGGCTCGCTCGATCAGATCCTCGATCGGCAGGTGAAATACCTCGGCATGATGGAGGAGCTGCGCTCGAAATTCCTCGGTGCCCTCATCTATCCCGCCTTCCTCGCCGCTACCGGCCTCGCCCTCGGCATCGTGATGATCACCTACCTGCTGCCAAAGCTCTCCGTGCTCATCAAGAACAGCAGCAAAGCCACGCCGGTGATGCTCGATTACCTCATGAAGCTCTCGGATTTCCTGCGCAATGAATGGTGGCTCCTGCTCATCGCCATCGGCATTCTGGTCATCCTCGCCGTCATCCTCGCCCAAATTCCCTCCGTGCAGCTCGCATGGTTTAAAATGCTGCATCACACCCCGGTGATCGGTGATCTCATGCAGTCCCGTCACGAGCTACAGTTCCTCGAAACGCTCGGTTCCCTCCTCCACAGCGGCCTCGCCATCACCCAGGCGCTGCATTTACTCAAAGGCACCATCAGCAATCCCTTCATCCGCCAGCAGTTCGAAGGCATCGAGCACATGGTGCAGGAGGGAGAGCACCTCAGCACCGCCATCCAGCGTGCCAAAGCGCTCCCGCCACGCTCCATCGATGTCATCCGCCTCGGCGAAGAGACCGGAAACCTCGCCGAGGTGGCCACCAAATCCGCTGCCCGCCTGGATGGTCAGTTCAACCGCCTCGTCGAGCGGGCCACCGCCCTCATCCAGCCTTGCATCCTCGTGGTCATGGCGGTAGTCGTCGGCAGCATCGTTTACGCCATCATTGATGTTGTCTTTTCGACCCTCCAGCAGATCGGCAAACGCTGAACCTTTTCATCCCAACCTCGTCATGAAAAACACCCTCCGTCCGTCCCTCGTCGCCCGTGGCTTCACGCTGCTCGAAATCATGGTCGTGCTCCTCATCATCGGCCTCCTGCTCGCCGTCGTCGCCGGCGGCATCAATGGCTTCCAGGCCAGCGCGGAAATCCAGGCCAGCAGTGCCAAGGTGCAGAGCATCCAGGCCCAGCTCACCTCCTTCAAATCCCTCGCCGGCCAGTATCCCACCTCCGCCCAAGGGCTCATGGCCCTCCACAAAAACCCCGGTGTGAAACGCTGGACGCAGATGGTCAAAGACGAAGCCGATCTCAAAGACCCTTGGGGCAATACCTTCCTCTACCGCTATCCCGGCACGCACAATCCTGCCAGCTACGATGTCTGGTCCTCCGGTCCCGACCGCCAGGACGGCACCGATGACGACATCGGTAACTGGTGATACACCATGAAGCTGCGTGCGCTCTCACCTCGTAGGCGCATTCGCCCGAATGCGGCGGCGTATGGCTTCACCCTTCTCGAAATCTCCGTCGTCCTCATCATCGCCTCGATGCTCATCGGCGCGGGAGCCGTGATGGTCAGCGGCATGATGAATGACCGGGCGGTGCAGAAAGCCGTCTCCGGCATCGAGGCCCTCGGCGTCGAGGCCGTCAGCCGCGCCTCCACCTACCGCCGCCAGCAGGTCATCGCCTTTCAGGAAGGCCGCTGTGACCTCCTGGATGAAACCGGGGAACTCATCCGCAGCGTCGAGCTTCCCCCCAGCTCGAAGCTCCTCATCCACCGCTACTACGCCAAGGACTTCATCGAAGCCGAAGGCCAAGCCGTCCGCGTCCTCCCCGGCTGCCTCCTCGAACCCATCGAACTCATCCTCCGCGATGCCGATGAGGATTTTGAATTTGCCCTCGACCCGCTCACCGGCGGCTTCAATCCCGATGCGTAGTCCCCAGTGAGGTGGGCACTCCTGCCCGCCCATCTTTCGATCACGAATTGTCTAAGCGAGTCTCTTCGCCGCGTTTGATGAAGCACGCATGAAACGCCTCCTCTTCCTCCTCCCGCTCGCCGCCTTCGCCCAGTCCGGCCCGCCGCCAAAGGCTCCCGTCGTTCCCACCGATTTGCCACCACAGATCGAGACGCTGAAGCCCGGTGTGAAGATGACGCTGCTTGCCGAGCATCCGGCGCTCGTCACGCCCACCGGCATCGATGTCGATGAAAAAGGCCGCATCTGGCTCGCCGCCTGCCACACGCACTTTCGCCCGGAAGGTTACGAAGGCCCGCAGCATGACGAGATCCTCGTCTTCGATGCCGACGGCAAAAACCGCCGTGTCTTTTACAACAAAACCGATGCCACGATGCACGTCGAAGTCGGCTCCGATGGCTGGATCTACCTCGCCGAGCGGGATCGCGTGCTCCGTGTGAAGGATACGAATGCCGATGGCGTCGGTGATTTGGAAGAGAACCTCGCCACGCTCGACACCGTGGCCGATTACCCGCACAACGGCCTCAGCGGCATGGCCTGGCATCCCGATGGCGGCCTCGTCCTCTCGCTCGGCGAAAATTTCGGCAAGGACTGGACCCTCACTGGCACCGATGGTGCCAAGGTCAGTGGTCGCGGGGAAGGCGGCGTTTTTCGCTGCACCGCCGATGGCAAAGGCCTGCGCCGCATCGCTCGCGGCTTTTGGAATCCCTTTGGCCTCCTCGTGCGTGCCGATGGCGAAATCTTCGCTGCGGAAAACGATCCCGGCAGCCGTCCGCCATGTCGCTTGCTGAATGTCGTCGAAGGCGCGGACTATGGCTTTCAATGGGTCTATGGCAGCGCCCCCGTGCATCCCTTCGTCGCGTGGAATGGCGAACTGCGGGGCACGCTCGGCATGGTGCATCCGAGTGGCGAAGGCCCCTGCGCCGTCGTCGAACTCGGGGGTGGCGTCCTGATCCCGAGCTGGAGCGATCACAGCATCGACTACTTCCCTCTCACGCGAAAAGGCGCGGGCTACACCTCCGAGCGCATCCCGCTCGTGAAAGGCAGCGACTTCTTCCGCCCCGTTTGTATGGCCCAAGGCCCCGACGGCGCGTTTTACCTCACCGACTGGGTCTTCAGCTCTTACCCGATTCATGGTCGTGGGCGCTTGTGGAAGCTCGAAATCGAAAAGCAGCCCTGGATCGCCGAAAAGCAGCCAGAGACGCCCGAGGCGGCTTTGGCGAAAAAACTCCGCGCAGGCCGCGAAACACCCGAAGTGGCCGAATTGCTCAAGCTGGCGCGTGGAAGCGACAAATACCTCGCCGACGCCGCCTTGACCGCGCTTTCGAGATCCAAACTGAGCATCGAAGCCATGAAAGCCCTCTCACCTCAAGATCGTGTCTGGGCCTTCGTTGCCATGCGCCGCACCGATTTGAACGACGCCAAATGGGTCCGTGCCTTCTTCGATGATCCCGATGCCGAAATGCGCTTCGAATGCCTGCGCTGGATCGCCGATGCCGTGCTCAAGGAGTTCCAGCCGCAGGTCGAGGCCATGCTCAGCGATCCAAAACTCGACTTCCGCCTCTTCGAAGCCGTGCTCGCCACTTGGAACACCCTTCGCGGCGAACCCGGTGCCGGCGTCACCAACCCCGAAGTGCTCGTCGAGCGCATCACCGATCCCAAAACGCCCGCCCGCCTCAAAGGCTACGCCCTCCGCCTCGCTCCGCCGACGCACAAAGCCCTCACGCTCGAACTCCTCCGCGACTTCGCCAACAGCGATGACGAAGTCCTTCAACTCGAAGCCGTGCGCACCCTCGCCGCTCGCCGCGCCAGCGCCGACATCGCCGCCGATGAAAAACGCAGCCCGCAACTCCGCGCCGAAGCCATCCTCGGCACCGACGACCTCGCGCTGCTCCAAAAACTCGCCCAAAACGACAACCCCATCATCCGCGAAGAAGCCCAGCGAGCCTTCCCACGCTCACTCCCCGTCAACCGCCCCGCTTTCGACGACACAGCCGCCTGGCTCAAACTCCTCGAAGGCCCCGGCGATGCCGAAAACGGCCGTCGCCTTTTCTTCAACACCAAGGTCGCCATCTGTGCCAACTGCCACCGCCACAGTGGTCGCGGCAACGTCGTCGGCCCCGATCTCACCCTCATCGCCCAGCAAGGTGATCGCGCCGCCATCCTCCGCTCCATCCTCGAGCCGCATCGCGAGGTCGCACCGCAGTTTTACCCGTCGCTCGTGAAGCTCAAAGACGGCACCGAGTTCACCGGCATCCTCCTTCGCTCCTCCAGCAGCGAAGTCTTCCGCGACCTCACCGGCAAAGAACGCTCCTTCCCCGAAGCCGACGTCCTCAGCCGCACCGAAATCAAAATGTCTCTCATGCCCCCCGGCCTCGTCATGACCCTCACCGATGCCGAACTGCGTGACCTCCTGGCGTTCTTGACGACCAAGTGAGCCGCCAAAGAGCGTGCTCGGACTGTTCCAGTCTCGATAAGTTGAAATAAACCGCAGTTATCTAGAATTTTGAGGTGCAATCGAAGATTCGTAAGGGTATCCTCAGGCCGTTTTACACTCTCCAATGACTCAACCGGCATTCGCTCCCCTATTTGGCCGTGAGGTACAGGCGCCGTTCGTGGTGCCTGGTATCACTGGGGTGGCACAGACCCTGGGTCCGGCTCCTAGCCAGGCTGGCACGCAGGCCCCTGGAGATTTCCGAGCGACGCAGCCCCTTGGTCCGGCACCCACACCGGGTGGTTCACAGGCCATCGGGGACTTCCGGGCGGCGCAGCAAATCCTCATGAACGAGGTGGCGCAGCTCGAGCACCAGCGGGAGATGGCTTCACGCACCATGGCGGCGCTGCGGCAGGAGCATGAGACGAGGCAGGCGGAGGTGCTGCGGCTCACCACGATGTATTCCTCCCTCCAAGCGGAGGTTTCGGAGCTTTCCAGCCGACGTGAGGCGGAGATGGCGCAGTATCACGAGATCGCCAGACGCCGGGCCGCCGATGAGGCGCGGCTGCAAAAGCTCGAGCAAGAGCTGGCGATGATGGGCACGCGGTCGATGCAGGCCGCGATGAGCACGGAGGCGCAGGAAACGCGGGGCCGTGAGCTCGTCGGGCATTTGGAGGCGATCCGGGCGGCGACATTTGAGGCGGAGGCAAAGCGCCGTGCGGCAATGGATGCGCAGGCATCCGTGGAGGAGCGCCTGCGTGCCTTCACGGCTCGGCATGATGAGGCGGCGCGGGCTGAGATGGAGGCTCGCGGCGTCGTTGAGCGGCTGGAGGCGCAGCGTCAGGAGACGGAGCGGCGGCTGCAGCGTCTGCGTGAGGATAGCGCTCGTCTCGATGCGGAGGGCGAGCAGGTGCGTCGCCAGATCGCTGCGGATGAGACGCGTGCCGCGAGCTGGCGTGAGGAGATCGTGAAGGTCTCTGCGGATCGTTTGCAGTGCTTGGCCCGCCACGGGGAAATTCAGCAGGAGCTGCAAAAGCTCACGGAGACGCAGCACCAAGGCCGCGTGATCTGCGACGAGCTCGAAACGAAGCGCAACCGTCTCGAAGCCGATGTGACCGCACTCGATAGTGAGCAGGCACGCCGAACAGCCGAGCTGGCGGAGGCGGACGCGAGCGTGCAACGGCTTCGCAGCGAGCGGAATGAACTCGAAAACGCCATCCGCCAGGCCATGGAAGGTCGGGCGAAAGCGGAAAAGCAGCGCGAAAACGCTCTCGAAGCCCTCCAGCACGATTTGCCACGCTTGGCGAAGGCTCAATCCGAGTTGGTGAACACGGAGCGTGAGCTGGGAACGATGTCGCAGGATCTCGCTCGCGTCCGCGAGGAGTTGGTGGCTGTGCAGCAGGCGGAGGAAGAGATGAGTGACCAGCTCGCCAATGCCAAGCAGGAGATTTCCAGTACGGAGAAAACGCTCACGGCACTGCGCACCGAGCACACCGATATTTTGCAGCAGCTCACGCGGGATCGTGACCGCCTCGCCACGATGAAACGCGAGATTGGCAGCACGGAGGAAAAGCTGGAGACAGGCCGCCGCGAGCTCAAGGAAACGGAAGCGGAGCTGGCGCATGTTTCCGCCGGATTTTCCGAGCTGGATGGTCGTTTCGTCGCACGCCGCGTGGAGTTTTCCGATCTCGAAAAACTGCTCGAAACCGCCACCAGGCAGCATCGCGACATCGAGGCCGATTTGCTGACCAAATCGCGCCTGCTGGCCGATACGCAGACCAGCCTCACGAGCGCCACGCAAAAGCTCGCCAGCACGCAACACCAGCTCGAAGCCACCAACAGGCAACACGAGCAAGCTGAGGCCAAACTCCGCGAGCGGAACGACTGGCTCACCAAAGCCGAAGAGCAAACGACAGAGGCTCGCAAAGCCCTCGAATCCTCCAGCCGCGATCTGAATTTCACCCTCGCCGAGTTGGCAAAGACGCGGTTAAGCCTCGATACGGCGCAATCGCATTTTAACTCGCAAAGCCACAGCCTCGCTGAGCTGCTGCCGCAGGTGGCCACGAGCACGCAGGAGCTTCAGCGCCTGCGTGATGAACTCTACCTCACCACGCAAAAACTCGAAAGCACTCGCCACGATCTCGCCGGGACATCGGATGAGCTTTCGCACACGAGCGGGCAGCTCGCCGCGTTGCGAAAAGAGCACGCTGCGGCGCAGATCCGCCGTGAGGAATTGCTCGCTGCCGCCACCCGTGCGGAGTCGCATCTGCATCATCTGGATTCGGAAGTCGCTAACCGCTCGCGTGAGCTGGAGACGCTGCAAAGCGCTCTCCGCGATGGCGAATCTCGTGCCGTCGGGCTGAATGCCACTCTCGAAAATCTCAGCGCCACGCACACAGACCTGCAAAACCGCATCATCCAGCAGGAAGAGAAGGAGAACGAGCTGCGCACGAGCATCGCTGCTCTCACGGAATCTGAGGCCCGCGCCGTCAAATCCGAGGCCTGGCAAAAAGAGCAGCTCACCAGCCTCGCTGGCCTTGTCCATGCCGTGCAGCAGGAGCTCACCGATGCGGAGGATATTCTCACCCAGACGCAGCAGTGGACGGAGCGCTCTCGCAAAGCCCGCGAGCGTCTCGATAGCCTCGAAGCCGGTTCGCTCGAAGAACGAAACTGCCGCAATGAGATCGATATCGTCAGCGCCGGCCTGCGCCAGTTGCTCAACCGCCTTTCCACGCTCAGGACGCAGCCTTCGGTGATCGCCGCCATCCAGGCGGAGAAGGCCGAA
>JBILVU010000034.1:0-51222 GCA_044370285.1 Prosthecobacter sp. | reverse complement strand
ACCGGAGGCTTTTGCGATCAAGGATGAACCGGAGCACATTCAAAAACTCTACGGCGTGAATGAGAAGCATTGCGGTCACTTTGCGAAGCAGTGTCTGACGGCGCGGCGCATGGTGGAGCGTGGTGTACGCTTCATCCAGATCTACAGCGGCGGCATGGAGAACCAGCAGAGCTGGGACGGCCACAAGGACATTCTCGGCAATCATCGCGGCTTCGCCAATGAGAGCGATCAGCCAGTGGCGGCGCTGATCAGCGATCTGGAGCAGCGTGGGCTGCTGGATCAGACTTTGATCGTGTGGGGCGGTGAGTTTGGGCGTCTGCCCATTGCTCAAAAAGGCGATCAACCGGGTCGCGATCACAATCCGCATGCTTTCACCGTCTGGATGTGCGGCGGCGGCGTGAAGGGTGGCTACCACCATGGAGAATCCGATGAGATCGGCTTCAAGGCGGCCATCGACAAGGTCAGCGTGCATGATTTGCACGCCACCATCCTCGCCGCGGCGGGACTCGATCACGAGCGGCTGACCTTCAACTTCCAAGGCCTCGATCAAAAGCTCACCGGCGTGGAGAATCCGAAGGTGGTGAAGGCGGTGTTTGCGTGAGGCAAGCTCAGCGAGCGAGCTTCAGGAAAGTCAGTTCCTCATCGAGAAGCAGGCCTTCTGGCACCTTTTCGGCGATTTGGTAGGCCTCGGCAGGTTTGCCGGTGGTGGCGAGGAGACCGCTGAGGACGGCGCGGCGACCGGGGGGCATGCTTTCGGGCTTTTGGAGGCTGTTCATCACGTTTTGTAGGGTCGTGCGATCTCCGAGGCGATAGGCGGCGAGGGCTTTGAACAAGGCGGGTGAGGTGGCTGCATCCGTCATCACGGTCTCCATCTCCTCACCGAGGAGCAGACGGAGGTAAGAGAGTTCTTCGGCCATTTGCGCATTGGCTGGATGAAGTTCGAGAAGATTGCGGGTGACCTGCATGAGAGCCCGCGTGTCTTTGGAACTCATGGCGATGGTTTTGGCACGCTGGAGAAGTTCTGAGCGGCGGGGCTCGACGGCGGTGGCGAGCTGAAAAAGGCCTTGGAGAGCCATATCCGGCATGCCGAGGCGTTCGGCGAGGCCGGAGGCGAGTTCGAGCTCTTCGTATTCGTGGGAGGCGGTGGCTGAGGTGATGGCAAAGCTGAGCTGACGGCGGGATTCCTTCATGTCAGGCTGGAGATGGCTTTCCGCATCGGCGAGCCAGATGGAGACGAGAGTGTTGGAAACGGGCGGGCGCTTGCTGGTGAGGATCTGCTTCATCTCCTGCCAACGGCCTTCGCCCGTAAGCGCCTTGATAAGTGCCGTGAAGAGGGGGCGGGAGCTGGTGGCGAGCTGTGGCGGGATGAGCTGGAGCAAAATGGCATGTTCGTGATGCGCGGCGAGCCACGCGGCCATTTCGACGAGCGTGCCGGACTTTTCGTCTTCGAAGCGGGAAACCTCCCGGCGGATTAATTCGGCTTTTTGATCGGGAAAGAAGCGGATGAGGGCGCTGACGATTTCGAGTCGGATGGTGAGATCCGCATGGGGATGAGCTTCGATAATGGGTAGAAGACGCTTGGCATCTTCGGCGGTGAGGCGTGTATCCTGGAGGATGGCATGCGCGGCTACGATGCCGACGGGAGGTGGGAGCTGGCAGAGGTCCCAGTAGGCTTTCCATGACTGGTTTCGATACTCTGGGAAGGCGCTGCGGCTGTTTTCGATGGCGAGTTGGAGTCGGGCCTCAGGTGAGTCTTTGTCGAGAAGCCGTGATTGGCGTGCGGTGGCCGCAGCCGCATCCGTTTGGCCTTCGGCGGCTTGGAGTCTGGCCTGAAGGGAGAGGCCAACAGGGGTTCGGGCGAGGTCTTTATCGAGCGCTTCGAAGACGCGGCGGGCCTCATCCACGCGGCCGAGATCAATCAGGCAGGAGCCATAAAGCAACTGCTCCTCTGGGCTGAGTGGCTTCTTCGTGGCGAGCAGGCGGAGATGATAGGAGAGCTCCCGGCGATCCCCTTTGACGAGCTTGAGGTAGGCGATGATGGCTCGTAGCACTTCGGGCTCCTCGGGGGAAAGGTTTCGTGCCTCGATGAGCTCGGCGATGGCGTGGCCCATGTTGTCCTCTTCCATCGAAGTCATGGCTTCACTGGCATGTGAGCGTGCCCAAGCATCTCGGATGGCGTTCTTCGCCGGACTCCACCCAAGGATGCCGCCCACCACGGCAAGGACGCCGAAGATGAGAATCAGGCTGAAATTTCCCAGGATGGGAATTTTCGGCGGCTGATACTCAACGGGCGTCTCGTTTTGAGGTTGGAACTCGAATGACATGGAAAGCTGATGGTGAGACGTGGGTTACTCGGCCCCGCCACTGCGGCGTTTTTTCTCTTCATCACCTTCACCGCCGCCGTAGCCGAGCACTTCGACGGTGATGATGGAAGGTGTTTGGGAGCCTTGTTCTTTTTCCTGTGCTTCTTTGGTGGCCTGCTGGGCGGCGGGGGAATTGCTGGTGGCGGCTCCGGCGGCGGCGGCACTGGCGAGGCCACCGAGCGCAGGCGTTGAGACGGCGGGCGCGGAGGGTGATCCGGCGCTGGTGCCGCCGACGGCGATGTTTCCAGCATTGAGGACGACGGCCGCCGCGATGTTCAGGTTTCCTGTGGCTCGGATGCCGGCATCACCGGCATCGACAGCTCCGATGGGGGCGATGAGATCGACATTGCCCGGACGGACGCCTGCGACGGTGGCGAGCACGCCGATGCCGCCACCCGTGGCGAGACCGGCGAGGTCCGTAGCGACGGCAGCGCTCTGCGGATCAATGATGACGCGTGTGGGCGGTGCGGATTGAATGGTCTTGGATGAGGAACCGGCGGCGATGTTTCCGACAGTGGACCAGATATTGATGTCACCACCGCGCAGAGTGAAGATACGGGCGATTCCGATGCTCACATCTGAATCGGCAAAGACAGAAATGTTCCCGCCGGATTCGGTGATGATGCCAGGGGGGGCGAGCGTCTCACCGAGCACCGTGGAGGCGAGTTCAAGACCACCACCAGGAGCGAGAATGGAAATGTTGCCCCCGCTCTTGGTGCGCACATCGCGAGCTTGGGTCTTGATGTCGCCGTCGAAAACGTAGCCAGGGATGGGGCGGTCTTCTGCCTTAATGAGATCGATGCCGGGAGTTTCGATTGGGCGGGGTCCGATGAAAATCCCGTCCTTCAGTTTATCGTCAGCACGGAAGAGCGTCTGGATGGCTTCGTAGCCGGCACGGTAGGTATTCACATCCGGGCTATCGGGATTGTTGCGGTCCCGACCCGCGTCGCGGAGGGCGAGGAAGTAGAGCGCCATGGCGATCTGGTCACGTTGGGCCGTCGTGAGGGCAGGATCGTCGAGATTGATGGAATTGGGAAGGATGACTGCTCCGGGAGCGGGGGCTCCGACGCTGATGTTGCCCGCATTGATAACCGTTATTGCACTACCGTTCTGGACCACATTCCAGCCGCCGGTTTGCAACGTGGGTTCATGCATCAGAATGCTCGCGGGCAGGCCGCGAAGGCCATCGCTTTGGAACATGGCGGCCAGCTCGGCGAGGTAACGGCGGCCATCGAGCTCATACTCGGGAGCTGTGGGACTGCCGCCGAGGATGCCCTGGGCATGCTGGATGGCGTAGATGAAGTCCGCGAACTTCGCGTTGGAGCTGCCGAGTCCTGTGGAAACACCACCCATGCCAGCGGCCAGCACGATGTCAGCACCCTCGAATGGCAGGAAGGGATTGCGGCCATTGCCGATGCTGTTGATGCCAGTGCCGGTGCCGTCGGAATTGTTGGCGCCGGTGCCGAGATCGAGATCGCGTCCGGCGAGCACCTGGAGCGTGCCAGGGCCATTGATCTGGATGTCACCTGACTCAGGGAGCTCGCCGAAGGCTGGTAGATTGCCGGTGGTGACCGCCTGGGTGCGTAGCGGTGAGTTGGCGTTGTAAGCGATGATATCGCGACCCGCCGAGACGAGGGTGAGATCGCTGGCGCGGACGTTTTGAATGTAGAAGGCGATGTCTGTGATGTCGCGTGAGGCGAGGATAGAGGAGGCTTTGCTTGAGAAGAGGGTGAGGCCTGAGATATCCCCACCACCGGCGTAGAGGCGCAGCGGATCGGCATCGGTGGCGTGAAGCAGGCCCGTGGCGTGGAGCCGCTGTTTGGCCTGATTGCTAGCAAAGGCACCGCTGGTGGAGCCGGACTCGGTGAAGATGGCATTGAGGCCGATCATGAGCGTGTTGCTCGTCACACGGGAGGCGGCGTTGTTGATGGCGGTAGGTGCAGCAGGATTAAAGAAGGTCTGGTAGTGCGAGTAGGGCGTGAGCACCCCTGGGATGGAGGCTGGGTCCGCATCGGAGAGATTGAGCGTGGCGGCGCTCCAGACGTTGGTCTGGCGACCCGCGAGAATGGTGTTGGAGACGCCGGTGGAATTCAGCCCGTTGATGTTACCAGCGGCGAAGAGTTCAATGGTGCCGCTAGGCGAGGGAGAGAAATTCATCCGCCCAACCAAATTGATGTTTCCACTATAAGCGGCCACTTTAAGGGTGCCAGGCATGACGGTGGTGAGGGTGGTAAACGGTGCCGAGCTGGTCTCGGCAAGACGCAGCCATGGCTGGTAAGTAGCCGCTCCGCTCAGGATGAGCTGCTGGCTGTGCCAAAGAGCCAGAGTGGACGAGGACACATTGGTCGATGGCGGGGTGACAGCCTGACGAATCGTGACATTGCCGCCCAGCGAAGAAGCGTTCACGGCAGCATCGGCCGAATAGGTCGAGAAGTATGTCTTATACCAATGACGGTTGGTGAGCCCTTGCGGCAGAAGGAAGGTGTTGGCCACCGGTCCAAGCAGGACATCACCACGGGCATTGATATCAAAACTGCTTTTGCCAACAAAAAGAGTGACTGGCATCCAGGCTTCCGGTGAAAGGATGCTGACGGTGGAACCGAGACGCCCAAGGGAGATGGAGCGGGCTTCATTGGTGGTAACTGCTCCACCTGCTCTGAGGGTGCCGAGGCCTCGCTCGACGTAGTAGATGCCGCCGTCGATGTTGCGCCCTGTAGTCACGGTCACATCTCCGCCACCGAGCTCGAGAAGGCCAGCGGCACTAGGCGTGCCACGAGCGGCTCGCGCATTGGTGGGCGCATGGGCGCTTACGTTTTGCACGTCACGACCGGCAGTGAGCTCCACATTGCCACCGCCGAGCGCGGCGATGCCATCAAAGAAGTTGCTATAATTCACCCACCACGTCGTGGAAGCGGCGAGGTCGTTGATTCGCTGGAGTGATGACTGACGAACGTCAATGTTTCCGTATTGGCCATCTGAGTTTACATAGCCACGGCGCAGGAGCCAGTTATTGGGGAGCTGGCGGGAGGAGTCCAGCACGGTAGCTCCAGCGGCAAGAGTAAGGTGGACAATATCATTGCCTGCTTCGACGCTCACATTTCCGCCAGCCATGCTGTATTGCGCAGGGTACACCTGCTGTATCGCACCGAGTTCGTTCTGAGCTGGCTGGCTCGATTGTGTCAGGATCGGCACCACAAAGTCACCTGAGGTGAAGACCGTGGTGGGCGAGGGAACGGTGACGCCCGCCGTATAGATGGTGGCGAACTGATTGAGCAGGCGCACATCACGCCCGGCATTGACTTCAATGTCCCCAGTGCCGGTGCGGATGACCTGGAAGCGATTCGATACGTTGGGAGTGCCAGTGGTGACGGCATTGTTGGTGGGATTGATCGCGAGGCGGGTGAGGGCATTCGGACCAGGGGACACGTTGGTGGCGTTGCTTGTGGGAATGGCTTGCCCCGCATCTTTGCCGAGAAGTAGGGAGCCAGTATTGGCAGCGAGGGAGTTGAGAGTGCTAGTCTCACGGAAGTTCGCGGCACTCAAATCTGCACCGGAGGTGAGGCGGAGGTTCCATGACTGCGAATTTACTGGAAGGCTGGTGTTCAGTGTGGCGAGCGTGGCCAGCCACATGCGTTCGACGAGTGGTGTGGTGCCGCTGGTGGCCACGGCGAAGCCATCGCTGAGCGTGTTGTAGAATTCAAGATTCTCACTGGCTCGCATGGTGAGCGTGCCTGCGGCATTGAGTGGGCCGTAGCGGAAGGTGGCGAGATTCCAATCGGCGAGCGCTGCGGAAGTAGTGGTGCCGAGCGAGATGCTGCCGCCGCTGTTCACGATCTCGACGCCCGGTTGGAGCACCGAGACGGACTGGATGGCAGTGTTTCCACCGAGCAGGCGGTTGAACATGGCGTTGTAGTTCGCCATGAAGCTGGTGTTGTTGTTGTGGATCGTGGTGGTGTTGAGGTGCTCCCCGGCGATGGCGGTGGCTCCGGCACGCAGGAGCACATTGGCTTGGTTGAAAGCATAGGTGCGGAAGCCTTCGATCTCGATGCTGGAGGCGTCGATGAAGGTGCCTGCAATGGGGGCGATGAGGAGGTCATTGAAGCTGGCATTCTGGCGAGCACGAAGGTGGGCTTTGCCGCTAAACTGGCCGCGGGAGGCACTTGTGGCAGTCATCGCATCGACGCCGAGATTCAGCGTGGAGCCGGAGGCGATGTTGATGCTGTCTGTGCCGGTCGATTCGATCCAGATGGCACCGCCTTTGCCTGCACTGTCGAAATTCTGACCGCGAACATTGAGCGTGGAGCCATTCGCTAGGCTGACGCCGCCGCTGGCGATAAGATCGATGCGTCCGCCCGTGGTGCCGGAGGCGTTGATGGTGCCGTTGACGGTGATTGCACCACTGTCGAGAGCGAGAAGGAAGCGCCTCGCGTTCACGGTGCCATTGATGGAGATACTTCCGCTCCGCACGCGAAGGTCACGCGCTGCCGTGAAGGCACCGGCATTGAGGAGATCATTGAGATCGGCAAACGAGGCGAGCGTGCCGACGTCCATCTCGAAGCTGCCAGTGGTCGCTCCCTGGCCTGCGAGTAGGCCGTTCAGTGTGAGTTGGCCTGCTGCGTTGACAATAAGTGTGCCTGCGTTACCGCCGCCAGCCTGGGCGGCTAGATTGATGATGCCCGCGCCGCCAACGATGACATTGCCAGCATCCGAAGTGAGTGAGACTCGTCCCGCGTCTGTGTAACGCGTGACATCGTAGAACTGCCGCGCCACGCCACCGGCGTTGAGAAGTCCATTCACGTTCACATCGCCTGTGGTGGCACGTAGCGAAATCAGACCGCTGGGCAAAAGTACGTCGGTATCAGCTATGACGGAGCTACCTTCTAGGGTGAGGGATGCTCCCAAGCCGAGTGCAGAAGGGGTGAAAGTCGTTACGGGCTTGGTCAGCCTCAACAGGCCGCCGGATGAGATCGTTTGGGTGGTAGTGCTTTCCGCACGCAGGAAGGGCGTGATGATGTTGAGTGCGTTTTGGACGCGGAAAGAGCCTGTTTCGCGAACGGTTACGCCTTGGCTTGCTGTGAGCGTGACGCTGCTAAACTGATCGATGACGAGGTTATTTTTGCCGATGGTGATGGAGTCTGCAGTCAGGTTGAAATCGCCGTTGGCAGCTGCGGTGATTCCAGGAAGGCTGGCGAGAGCGCTGTTATCCAAAACGAGGTTTTGTGCCGTGAGATTAATGTTGCCGCCGCTTTGATTGAAGCCGCGAATTTCACCTGCATGGAGCTCCAGTGCTCCGGCAGAGGCAAACGAGCCTGTGCCGTAAAAATCAATCGAGGAGTAGCTGAGCAGAGAAAGTGAGCTGGAGGCCTGTAAAGCCGTCAATAAGCCGCCACCGAGCACAAGACCCGCGTTTGGCTGCAAAGCACCTGCATTGGTGAGCTGGATGCTGATACGCCCGCTGTTGAGCTGAATGGCCGTGGCAGTGAGCTGGGTGTTGAGATCGAGCGTGGTGGCATTCGTCGAGTCGAGTGTGACGGTGCGGCCAGAGATCGCCGCATTGGCTCCGATGAAGAGCGAAGGTAGCGCGGAGGCGGTCACGCCTGTGCGAGAGGTCTGGGCGCCTGTGACGCCGCTCACACGCACTAACGCCCCATTGCCGCCGATTACGAAGGCATCGGCAGCGCTTTGAGCACCGCTTTGAATCAGGGAAGAACTCGCCGCGAACGAAAGATTTCGCGTGGCGGCGAGAAGTACGTCCGTGCCTAAAAGAGGCGAGCCGGCATTGTCGAGGGTGAGATTTGTGGTGCGCACAGTGACGTTTCCCGTGCTGTCACGCTCACCGCCGATGAGGAGGCTCTCGGCGTTCCAGGCACTGAGGAGCGCGGCATTGAGCACGAGCTTTCCGGGCTGCGCCGGTGCGCCGGGTGCTCCGATGATGATGTCGAGTGGGCTGCTGACATCGACACGACCTCCGCGGGCGTTGGCGGCTCCGGATGCACTCACAAGGCCGCTGAGCTGCATCGCCTGCTGGGCACCGATGAGCGCGTAACCTCCATCTAGCGGCCCCCGAGTGACCGGCAGGCTGAGACGCTGCTGCGCGGCACTGATAAAGCTCTGCGCATACGCATCGGCATACTCGGCACGGACCTTCACGACGCTCTGCGGGGCGATTTCGAAAGACTGATAAATCTGCGACGAGGCTGCTGGATTGAGACTGTTGAATCGGTAGCCACTCGTCTGCACGGCACCGCCTGGCTTCACAAGCGAGTCGCTTGGTTCGCCGGTGTCTGGAGTAACCAGTAGGGCTCCAGGTAGCAGGGCGTAACGAGCGGGCAGCAAGGTGTAGGAACCTGAAGCAAGTAGCGAACTGCCGTTCAGATACACCTTGTCTCCCGCATGGAGCAAACTGTTGGTGTAGCCTGGATTGCCGCCAAGATTGGCGGCATTAATACCGGCACTCGCGAAGCCGGCCAAGGGGGCAAAAGAGGAGTTGTAGTTTGGGAGGATGGCAAAGACCTCTTCGGAGGCGAGGATGTCTTTCGAGCCGCCGTTGCCAGTCACCCAGCGGTAAGCGTAGAGCTCGCCGCCGCCGCGGATATCAATGGTGGAGCCTGCCTCCGTGGTGACGTTTTGGGCGGAAACTCGCAGCGATTTTTCAGGCACCCCCGTGGCGGTGATGTCCAACCCGGTGGGATCGATCCAGTTCGTGCCGTCTTTGATGAGTCCGTATGGAATGACGACGCCAGAGCCGGTTCGCGGATCAATGGCAGAAACGGAAGTCGTAGAGCCTGTGGCTAGGGTGATCTGCTGAGTGAGGGGCACACTCGTGTTGGTGACGAGTCCAATCGGAGCCGTGCCAGTGCCATCCCAACCAAGGCGTATGCTGCCAAAGGGCGCACGCAACGTGCCGACCTGCGTGATCGTTTGCGCAAAAATATTGAGCCGCCCTCCTGCGCTGAGAGGAAACTGGGGCGTGATGCCTGAGGATGCGATGGAGACTGAGCCTCCGTTGTAGGCGGTGATGGTGAAATTGGAGGCGGTCTCCGGCACGATCTGGCCGGTGGTGATGTCGAGATTGCCCGCGATATCCAGATAACCAGCTCCGCGTAGTTCATGACGCGCCGTGATGGAGGCACTACCGATGTTTTGCAAAGAAAGGAAGCCGGTCTCGACGAGGTCCGCATGGATGACGAGGCGGCCTGTGCCAGCGGTGGGGCTGAAGTAGCTGAGGCCTCGGATGCCGGGCTGGATGAACTCGAAGGGATTCACCAGTTCTTCATCCCGCACGGGCTGGCCGAGTGATAGACCAAGCCTCACATACGCCGCCGAAAGCGTGGTGAGGGCGTCGGCCTGAATAATGCCTCCGTCTGCGATGCTCAAGGCACCACGCCCACTCAAGGTGACTGCTCCGCGAAACTCAACATTGCCGGCGAGATTCAGGGAATCGAAGCCACCATTCTGAAAGGTGTTGGCACCAAAGTAGCAAAACCCTGCAATCCCTGGCGTCTGGCCTAATGCAGAGGTTGGCAATGCAAAAGCACTCATGTCCTGTGCGACGATGAGGTTGATATCGCGGTCGTCCTGTCGGGCATCGGGAATATAGAAGCGTCCTGATTGGATGCTGAGCGTGCCGCCCTGAGCATTCGGTCCGCCAGCATTCCCACGCAGCGTGGCGCGTGAGATGAGAAACTCGCCACCCTTTAGAGAAATGGTTCCCGCATTGCTCATGACCTGCGTCGGCACGAGTTCGGCGGGCTGGAACCACTCCGTGACGGCTCCTATTCCTCGGAGCGGGCTGCCTGCTTCTTCGGGAGTGAGATCAAGGATGGCTGCGGCACCGGAGACATCCATTAGGGCTCCCGAGTCGGCGATTAGATTGCCCTCAACGGTGATGGTGCCGCCCGCATGTACGGTGCCGCTGCGGCGGCCGAAGGTGTCGAATTGATACACCGTCTTGCCTGCGGTCGAAATGCTGGCGGTGGAAGCGAGCTGAACCGTCGTTAAGGGAATACCTGAAGGGGCGTTTTCCGGATACGTTGGGCCACCATGCACCAGCACGGTGCCGCCGGGCGCGATGATCCCGCCAAGCATCCTGACCGTCTGCCCATGCAGCGTGACTTGGCCCATGGCATCCGTGGTGATGAGTGATCCAGCCCCCACCTCGATGCGACCACGCACATCGAGTTCGTTGGTGGAGCGATCAAAGACCCCTGGCGCTCGGAAATCGAGACTCACGCTGTTCCTGTAGCCTTCGGGGAGCAGCAGAGTGGAAAGCGTGACGGAACTTTGTCCGTTTTGCAGAGCGAGGTTTGCCTGCCTGCTGCTCACTTGGGGTGTGATGGCCGTTCCTGGGGCGATCACGATGGCTGGGGCGAAATTCTCTGCGCCACCCAGATCCGTGCCGAGCCCGGTCAAAGTGAAGAATCGAAATCCGCCCTGACTGAAGAAGGCTGGATCGAGCAAGAGGGTGTTCGGGAAAGTCGCGATGCCACCCACCTGAATGGTCGGTGCGAGAAGGCTGAGGGCACCACCCTGCGATCCGGACAAGCCGCGGAGGGTGCCGCCTAGGTTGAGGTGTCCGCCGATGATGGAGGTGAGGACTGGATCACGTCCGCCAAGGAGGCTGACCGTTCCTGCATGGCCATAGTGCATGCTGTGATCGGCAAGGACACCGCCGGAGACATCGAGTAGGCTGCCTGGGAGCACATTCACCTGCCATCCCTCGACGCGGATCGAGCCTCCGGCATAGGTGCTGGAGCCACCACCGATTCTCCTCGGCACGCTAAAGGGGGCAGGAGCATCCGCTCGGTCGTTGATAACAATGCCAGCCGTGCTCATTACAGATGCACTGCCGATGGTCAGCACACCACGACCGGCGTTGGCAGCGGGGACGGGTAGAACGTTGGCGATGATGATGTTCGAGTCAAAAGGGGAGAAGTTGTAGGCGACGAGGTCGATCGAACCGGCTGGGGCGGTGATGTTTCCTTGCACATCGACATTGGACCCATGCAGAGAGACGGTGCCGCCGACTGGTGCCTGAAGGTTGACGCCGGAGGGCAAGGTGACGTCACCCGCGACATTGCTGACGAAAAGAGAGCCGAAGCTCTGAGCCGAGAGCAACGACGAACTGAGATCGACGGCGCTTCGACGTTCGGTGCGCAGTGCCACCGGATTGCCACTGACATCCAAGGTAAATGCGCTGGCGGCTGGCAGTGAGGAAGCGTTGTTACGGAAGGTAATCGCAGGCGGATTGGGCGAGATTAGGGGGAAGATCGGATTTGCCCGTGAGAGCAATTGGGCCTGCCATTGAAGCGTGAGGCTGCCGGGCTTTGGTGCCGCATCGAGCTGCTGAGGGCCAACTACTGTGCCAGCGGTAAAGCTTCCATCGAGAGCCATCGCGGCGGCACTGATGCTTACATTGCCAGCGGCTGAGCCGAACAGGTGGCTATTCTCGAAACGGCTGCTGTCATTGAAGACGCCTGCGGTGCTCGTGGTGGAACCCCAGCGCGGATCGGTCGTGGTCGTTCCTGGATTGTAGATGCCGTCATATACGACGGAGGGATCGGCACGGGCAATGTCCACGAGATTTCCATCGTCGATGAGGCGCGTGGTGTTTACGGCAGATGCGGCGAACTCCTGATAACCACCTGCGGTGTTGATGCGTGCGCCCTGCTGCATCACGACGGATTCGCCCGCGATGATGTTCACCTGCCCGCCCTTAGTCGTGAGTTCACCCGCATTGCGCTCGATGACGCCGAGATAGCCTGTCAGGTTGGCCAGCGGTGTGCCATACCAGATGGAGCCATCGGCACGGGTGCCTGTCTCACGAAGATCGACCGTCACTGTCTGGCCGCGGAGGCTGCTATTGCGCTGCAAAGGCACATCCGCCAGCTCCGCAGCACGCAGACCTACCTCGATAATGTATTGGCTGATGGAGGAGGCGATGCCGGTGGATCCAGCGACATCAATGACCGTGTTTTGATCGAGGTAAACCTGACCGCTGGAGTGAACGAAATTAATTTGAGTGCTTCCAGCGCCGGTTAGAACATCCCAGACGCCTGCACTGAGAGTGACATTGGCATTCGGCGCATGCACGACAGATCCGGCTCCGAGATAAATGGCGAGGCCCTGCATGTTCACTTGGGATTTGAGTGCCAACTCGGTGCCAACGACCTTCAATGTGCTGGCATACTCCGGGAGCACACGCGTCACCGAACCTGCGGCGGCAGTCACCACGCCGGTCGTTGGCGCACTGTTTTGGTCATAGATGAAGGCTCCACCTTGTCCCACGATGCCAAAGTTCGGATTCGCGATGGCGTTGTAGTTCGCGCTGAGATCCACGCGACCGTTCAATGCCACGGAGGTGGTGCTGTGGATGAAGCCGTTCTGGTACACGTTCTTGCCTGTGACGACGATGCTTCCGCGTTCGGAGGAGATGAGGCCATTGTTCGTGGCGGTGCCGCCATAGCTGCCGACCTTGCCGACATAGACATCAAGGCCGCGAAGGCTCGGATCATCGCTGCTATGCGCATCGTAACCGACCTCCATGCCTGCGGCTAAGATCGTCTGCCCATCTGGTGTGGAGATGCTGCCATTATTCGTGACGTTTGGGCCGATGAGAGCCACACGACCACCCACATTGGCGGAACTGGTGGGTGCCGTGATTTTGGCACCAGCCTGCACGGTGACGTTGCCGATCTTGCCGTAGGCGGTGGCTGTGGCGGGAACATCCGGCGAGGAGAAGAGAAACTCGGAGTCTGGGTTATTAAGGAGGCCGTTGGTGACGAGCGTTTGATTGATGGGCAAGGCAGAGGCGGTAAGCGAGCCGGTATTCACCTCGCTCGCTCCGCCAAAGATGATGCCGTTTTGATTGATCACATACACCTGGCCCTGTGCCTCGATATTGCCCAGGATCTGCGAGGGATTGCCGCTGGGATCGGTGATGCGGTTGAAGGCGATCCTATTGCTCACGCTCACGCTGTCAGGGATCGGATTGCCGCTGGCATCTAGATAACCGAAACGCAGGGTCGTCTGGCGGCCGATGTTGAAGGTGTTCCACTCCAGCATGGCCTGCTGTTGGGTCTGCTGGATGTTGACGATCTCGCGGGCGTTTATCAGGTCCCGGGACTGTGTGGGAGAATTCGCCCCGACGGCGCTGATGAAATCAAGCCCGCCGATTCCGAGGCCATCAGGCACATCGGGGAGCGTCATGCCGGGGAAATTGGGATTGGCACCCGCATTGTTCTGCGTGGCAGCGGCTGCGCGTGCGGCGGTTTGCATGGCCTGCACGGCATCGAGAGCCAAGGTGTTGCGTGTGAGCATGTCCTGAGCGGCGGCGCGGGCCTGGGAGGCGGCGGCGGCGGCATTCACGCTGTTGGCATTGGCGGCGCTGCTGTCCGCAGGTACGCCTGCGGCACCTGCTGCGCCACCCAGCGTGTTTCGAGTGAGCATATCCGCCATCACGGCCTGCGGTGGCAGGATGATGAGGAGGATCATGAAGTGGGCGATGATGCGTTTGGCGATCATGAAAAGGGCGGGGAAAGGGTTAGGGGCGGGCTAGCTTTGACAGCGCGACCCCATCCAAAGCGACAGGGTGTTTGTGCAACATTTCCGTCATATAAGCCTGCATGTTGGTGCGGGCCTTTTCTGCGCGGAGGCGGCGGGTGAGAGGCTCCCTCACCTGTTCAAGGAAGGGGGTGTGTGCTTCGCGAACATCGAGAACCTTCAAAATGTGCCAGCCGTCACCGAGCTTCAGCGGCTCGGAAATGACGTTGAGGGCTAGCTTGGGTAGGCGGGAGAGGATTTCGGGCTGGATCTGGGCTTCGGTGAGCCAGCCGATGTCTCCATCCCGTTTGGCACTGGATTGATGCTCGCTCATTTCACGAGCGATTTGAGCAAAGGAGGTAGGATCAGCCTTCAAACGAGCCTTCACGGCCTCCAGGCGGTCTTCACTGACAAAAATCTGCGCGAGGTGAAATGACTTTGGCTGCTGGAGTGAGGGCTTGGCGGCCTCGTAAGCGGCTTTCAGCTCCGTTTCGCTCGGAAAAGAGTCGGGCGGCTGGCAGAGCTTTTTGAGGTAACTATCCGCGATGGCGGCCTCGCGAGTGTTTTGGATCAGTTTTTGGGTTTCAGGCTGCTGATCCCATTTCTTTTCCAACGCCTCCTTGAGCACGAGACGCTGCACGAGCATGGCTTCGGCTAGTTTCCTCAACGAGGCGACATCGAGCGTGCCGGGGTTCTCGATGTCAGCAGCATGCAGTTCGATTTCACCGATGCGGGCGATGACGTCGCCTTCGGCGAAGGCCGAATGACTAAATCCGAATACCGAAAGAATGACGAAGCACCCATGACGAAGCATTCGAGCCTTCGGCATTCGGACTTCTTTCGTCATTCTGGATTCGTCATTCGTCATTGTTTCTTGGGTGCTTCGACACGGGCCGCTTCCTCTTTGGAGACCGGTTTGCTCGCGGTGACGGCGGTTGCAGCGGGTGCCTTCGGGGCATCGCTTGGCTGGATTTTCCCGTCTTGAAGCTTGTCGCCGAAGTCCTGGAGGTAGTTTTCGAGCTTCACACGCATGCTCTTGGTGAAGGGTTCGCGAGCGGCGATGGCGGTGCCGAGGCCAAAACCTTCATACTTCCCGAGGATCTCGTTCCCGATGTTGTAGAGATCGAGGTTCTTGCGATTCGCATCGGCCAGCTTGCGCTCGGCCAGGATGGCACGGGCGGCGTGCTCGGCACGTTGGGCATCGATCTTCTTGGCGGCTCCGACGACTTCGCCATGGCCCTTTTTCCAGGCGGCGAGGGATTCTTGAAGGCGGACGATCTCGGCGGCTTGTGCGGCGGCTTTGTCTTGAAGGTCAGCGATCGATTTGGAGTCGGTCTCCTTTTGAAGATTGCTCTCCTTGGCGAGCTTTTTGAGGTTCGAATCGAGGCTGGAGACTTTTTCCTCCAACGTGATCTTCTCGGCAGCGAGGGCGGCACGATCAGCCTCGGTCTTTTGCTGCTGGAGCATGACGGTGCGGAGTTGTTCACGCATGCGTTTGAGAGCTGCCATGGCCGGATCGACTTCTTCGACGGCAAAGACGGGGCTGGCAGCAAGGATGAGAAGCAGGGCGAGTGATTTTTTCATGGATCAAAACTTGGCGGTGAAGTCGAGCAGGATGACATCGGAGCGGAACTGCGGACCGGCGATCTGGTCAGCACTCATGTAGCCGAGACGGAACCATGTGCGCTTGGAGAGGGCCATGGCGGCGTTGATGGTGTAGCCTTCCATGTTGGAGCCGCCGTAGCCGAAGACGGAATCGGTGAAGCCGTCGATGACCGCGTCGGATTCGACGTGGCGGTAGCCGAGGCCGATGGCCCAGTCACCGCGCTTGTCGAAGGCGGTGATGGCCTTGCCGACGTTCAAGCCCATGAACCAAGCGGTATCACCGCCGTCCCAGGCACCATTGCCACCGGCGCGGTTGTTCACCACGGCATCACGCCGTGCGAGGTCGTTCATGGCGGCCTTGTCGAGACCGATGTTCTTGATGAATTCGCCAAGGAGTGAGACCTGCACGGGTTCGAAGTGGTTGAAATCCACCCGTCCGGTCCAGTAGAGCTGGCGGAATTTGGTGGCGAGACCGAAGTATTGGAACTGGTTAATGGTGCCGCCGAGGTTACCGCCAGGAGCGGCACCGGGGGTGGCGGTGATATTGCGGATGGGGCGGTAAGTATTGCCTTTCTGGGCAAACTGCGGTCGGCTGTTATCGGTATCCCCGGCGTCGTTGGTGGAGGCTGGCACAAAGGGGCTGGAGAACTTACCTTCGAGGTTATGCCAATCGTAGTAGGCGAGGGTGGATTTGACTTCGATGTCGTCCGTGACCTTGAATGTCACGCCAAACTGGGCGGCGAGGAGGTGCTTGTTGTAGCTCTCATACTTGGCGGTGTTGTTGGTGCCAAAGTTGAAGTAGCTGGTAAAGACGGGGAAGTAACCGCCGGTCAGGAAGGTGCTGAAGCGTGGCGTCCAGCCTTGCGTGACTTTGAAGGCGATGCCATCGAGGCCCACGTCCTCATCCCACATCATTTGGCTGTTGGTGACGAAGGGATTGTCAAAGCGACCGATGAGCACCTGGAGCCTGCCGTGTTCGTGGAAGGAGGATTCATACTGGATGAAGGCACGATCGAGCCAGAGTTCATACTTTGAGAAGCCACCGCCCTGGGCAGAATTGCCGCTGCCCGTGCTACCGAGCGTTTGGTTGGTAGAAACGGGTGCGTTGTTCCCACCCGTGGCGAGGCGGATACCCGCGGTGAAGCCGTCTTCGAGGTCGATATCAAAGCCGATTCGCATGCGCAGGCGGTAGCGTTCGCGATCCTGATCCACGTTGAGCTGCGGTGGCAGTGTCCCGGCGGGGTTGGTAAGGTCAAACGGAGCGCCCGTGTTGATGGAGTTAAAGTTTGGGAAGGCTCCAGTAAGGTTGTCATTGCCTGCGGAGAACATGAATTTGTCATGCCGCATGCGGACGTCACCAAAGAGGCCGGTGCGGCGGGTCCACTCTGGAATGTCAGCCACGCCGGCCCATTTTTGCGAACGGGAATCGGACATGATTTCGCTGCGGAGCTGGCTGCGGATCTCTTCTTTGACGGCCTCTGGGATGTAAGTGACGCGGACTTCTTCCTGATCGGGAGCGAGCGGTGGCAGGGCGGATTGCGCGGCGACGGCGGCCTGCGTTTCGGCGAGGGTCTGTGCTTGGGCTTGAGCCATCTGGGCTTCCTGCTCAGCGCTCTTCACGAGGTCGGCGGCATCGGCTTTGGTCAAGGCACCGCGTTCGACGAGCTTGTTGATGAGGTTGACGACGACGCTTTCCGTCGCGGTGGCCTGTGGGCGGGATTGGATGGCACCGGGCTCGGGCAGCAGGGAGATCGGTGGCGGGAGATCGGCACCGGTGCTGGCGGGAGGCGGAGCTGGAGTAGGTGTTGGAGCCGGAGTCGGAACAGGAGGCGGAGCAGCCGGGGCACCTTCCTTCATCTGAGGGGTGGCCGTTTTCGCGGGTGTGACCTCGGCGAGAAGAGGGAAGGGGAGATCGGGTTCCTTCAATTCAGGAACCTGGGCCACCACGGGCAGCGCGAGGAGGAAGAGAAGGGAGGAGCGACGGAGGATGAGCATGAGAGAAAAGGGGAGCGGGGGCGGGGATTAGCGGCCGTTGAAGCGCATGATGACGGGCATGGGGGTGCCGGGAGGGGCGGGTTCGAGCACCTGGCCCACGAGGGCGCGGTTCTTGAGCATGTCGTCATGCTCGGGATTGCCGGTGGAGCCGTTGAGGACGACGCGGGTAATGCGGCCGGAGTCATCCAGCCACACGCGGAAGGGCACGCTGCCCTTGGCAAACTTCAGCCCGGCATGACGCGAGAGGATTTCCTGCACGCCACGACCAAATTTGCCCTGCCAGCGGCCACGCTCGGAGTAGGCGCGGCCTGTGCCATTGCCACCGATGCCATTGCCACCAATACCACCACCGAGACCGAGGCCGCTGCCATCACCACCGGCGATGGCGGTGCCGATGGGTTCATCGGCGGGTTTATCCGCAGGCTTGTCCTGAGCATCGGGTGGAGGTTCTTCTTCCGCTGCCATCTCCTCTTCTTTTTCTTCTTCCTCAGGCGGAGGTTCTTCTTTCGGAGGTGGAGGCGGGGGCGGCGGAGGTGGCGGAGGCATGACCGGCATGACCATGACCATGTCCATCTTCTTCTTCGACTTGGTCTCCTTGGAAGGCTTGTAATTGACGGCGAAATAACCTCCTCCGCCTAGCAGAAGGGTGCCGAGGATGATCATGACGAGGTTCCGCCGGAGGAAGCCGGGTTCGTCATCGTCTTGGAGGTTTTTAGGATTCATGACGGATTATTTTTTGGCCTGAGTGGCCAGGCCGATCTGGGTGAGGCCGAGGCGGCCGACGACGTTGAGTACATCCATGATGCCCTGATACTGAGTGGCGCTGTCCCCCCGGATGACGACGGGGAATTCGGGCACGCTGGATTTGTGTGCCTCCAGCTTGGAAGAGAGCTCGTCGAGGGTGACGGGGAGGGTGTTGAGGAAAATTTTGCCCTCGTTGTTGATCGTGATGGCCTGCATCTTGGGGCCTTCGATGGGCTTGGCGGAGGCCGGGCCGCCGCGTGGGAGGTTCACCTTGATGCCCTGCACGCCGGCCGTGGTCATGATGATGAAAATCAGCAGCAGCACGAGGTAGAGGTCCACCATCGGGGTGACGTTGATGTCGTCGTAGCTCTTGTTGTCGGCGTCCATGGTGGTTTAGGCCTCCTTGTGGTGTTCGGCCATCTTGGCGATGAACTCGTCGATGAAGGTCTCCATGTTCGTGACCACATCTTTGATGCGGGCGCTGAGGTAGGAGTAGATGAAGAGGGCGGGAATGGCGACGGCGAGACCGGCGACGGTGGCGAGCAAGGCACCGGCAATACCGGGGGCGATGCTGTTGACCTCCACCTCACCGCTTTTGGCGATGACGGCGAAGGTGATCATGACGCCGATGACGGTGCCGAGCAGGCCGAGGTAAGGACCACCGGCGATGCCGATGGTGAGGAAGACGAGCTTGCCATTGAGCTTCTGCACCTCACGCACGAGGCCGCCATGCAGCGTGGCCTTGATGGCCTGAATGCTGCGGCCGCTGAGACCACCGGGGACGACTTTCTTATCGGAGTTGTCGAGGGTGAGCTTGCGCACGGGTTTGAGGCGCTTGCTGATCTCATCGGCACCGAGGTGGTAGATTTGATACAGCGGCGATTTTCGCATGAGCTTCTGTGATTTGGCATTCACAGTGCCACCGAGGGTTTTGATGCTTTCCTCGTCTTCCGAATCGATGGCGGTGAGATCGGATGAAACCTTCTCCCAGCGCTTGAGGAACTCCTTCGTGGCCTTCTCGATGGTGTTGAGGTAAAGGACCTTTCCGATGGCGATGAGCCAGCCGACGATGGCGAGCAGGGTGCAGAGGAAAATGACCACCCAGCCGTCGAAGGTGAGGTCTTTGGAGATGTCCGTGATGAGCGTGAGGTGCTTCGCGATTTCGCTTTCCTCTTCGTGATCACTGGATTCATCCGCGCCGACGACGAGGAGTTTCTGCGCATCGGCGGAGCTGCCTTGGTTGATGGCGGCAAAGGCGATGAAACCGGCGGGGCGGGCGGTTTTGGCGATTTGCAGTTCGTCTATTTCTCCGGTGAAACCTGCGAGACCTGCGCCCGTGCTGTCTTTGCTGATTTCGAGCGGGGTTTTCAGCGCAGGCATGGCGGCGGCGAGCTGACCGTAAGATTTGCCATTCACAAAGAGGGTGGTCGTTCCGGCATCATGCACGGCAGTGAGGTGCGTCCAGGCATTGGCACCGAGCGGTGCTCCGGGGCTGCTGCGCTGCTTATTGATCTCGACGAAGGGCACGCCGTTGTTCAGACCGAGCACGAAGGCGTTCGCGCCATCGCGGCGGCTGAGGAGCACGGCATCAGCGGCAAGGGCGGAGGGCTTTACCCAGGCGGAAAGGGTGAGCGGCGCACCGGGTGCCCACTCGGGGAGGGCGTTTACCTTGATGGGAGCCTGACCAAAGACACGCAGGCCGCTGCCGATGAGGGCACCAGCAGCCGGTGGTGGAGCGCCCTCGGCATTGGCACCGATGGCGGAGGAGTCCGTGCCTACCTTCGCGGCATCGGCGAAGTGGTAAACGAGCACGCTATCGGCGGTGTAGGTCTCTTTGGAGGCTTCAGGAGCGGGAGCGGCGGCATTGCCGTAATAGAGCCAGATGGCGGTGGCTGCGGCGGGCTTCAACTCGGGCACCTGCACCCAGACGTAGGCTTCATTGAGAAGGGAGTCCCACTTCTCAACGTGGTGTTTGAGGACGGTTTTGTGGTCGTCAGCGGTGAAGCGGAGATCGCTACCGTCTTCTTTGGCGGACATGAAGCTCATCACGCCCTCATGTAGGCGCACGAGCACGGCGCTGGTGCCGATGGGATCGGTGATGGCGGCGGCCTTCGTGTCGATGTCGATCTTTTTACGGATGGTGTAGCCGGGATCGAGCCAGAGCTTTTCTTCCGCGTGGAGGGCGGTGGCGAGGGCGAGGAGGCAGAGGAGTTTCTTGAGCATGGGGGAAGTCAGAAGTGAGAAGTTTAGAAGTCAGCACCGACGCGGATGGTCATGTAGAGGTGGTGGGCGATGGCATCGGGCTGGGTGACGAGGGGCACGCCGAGATCGAAAGAGCCGTAGAGGTGATCCTGCCAGCGGATGCGAGTGCCGATGCCGATGCTGGCGAGGCTGTGGGTGCGCTTTTCACCGGGCAGGGTGTTATTCACGAAGAGCTGGGCGGCTTCGGCGAAGGCGTAGGCACGCCAGTCATTGGCCTTGTCCTTGCCATCACCGATGAAGGAGGGACTGCGCAGTTCCATGGAGCCCATGATGCCGGAATCGCCGAGCTGGGTGGCGATGAGGTAGCCACGCACGGTGTTGATGCCGCCAGCGGCGATCTGCTCGGTGTTGATGAGCGGTGATGGGGAGGCCTGGCCCTGGATGCGGGTGTAGAGCTGGAGGTCACCGGGAAGGTCATGCGTGTGGGAGAGATCCCCACGGAGGTAGAAGAAGTTATCGCGGGCGGCGAAGCGGCGGGTGCGGAACTCATTTTCCGAGCCACCCATGCCGCGAAGATGGAAGACGAGCGCGGCATTGAACTCCGTGAAGCTATGCTCCTGCACATGGCTCATCGAGTAAGAGAGCGTGATGGGATAATAAACGATGGGTGAGGCGACCACCGCACCGCCTGCGTTCACGTCCTGGATGAAGTCTTTGTAGTCCATCCCGGCGCTGATGGAATGGAACCAGCCTTTCTCGGCTGGGAGCGTCTTCATGAAGCGGATGCCGTAGATCTGGCCTTTGCCCACGACGGTGCCACCGCCGAGTGTGGAGATATTGCTATCTTGCCAAGCACCGGTGACCATGACGCTCCAGTCGTTTTCCAAAGGTGCCATGTAGTAGCCGGAGAAGACGGTGCCATCGGAGGTCTTCTCAGGAGCGACCTGGAAACTAGCGCCGATGGTGTGACCGAGCTGCCAGAGGTTGGCATAGCTCAGGGAGCCGTTGAGACGCAGCGGGACGGTGTTGGCGTTGTGGACGTTGTTGAGTTCGAGGCTGCCGTGGAAGGGATTTTTGTCCTCGACGATGAGATCAATGTCCACTGTGCCGGGGACGACGCCTGCGCGGAGTTCCGGGGTGATCTTGCGATCCCGCCAGCGGTTCAGCGCCATGATCTCCTTCTGCACTTCGTTGAAGTTTGGCACATTGCCCTCGGCCATGGACGGGGCCTTCTCCTTGATCTTGCTAGGCAGGAAATACTTCGCGCCTTTCACACGCAGCCTGCCGACGGGGGCCTCGACGACGTTCAGGTAGATCACGCCGCGTGCGCCGGTCTGCCGAGGGATTTCGACATAGACGGTTTGATAGCCGAGGCTGCGATAGGCCTTCTCCAAACCCTGCCGTGCCTGCTCGATGTCATTCTCCGAGCGTCCGGGGCCGAGGTAGGGATACACGGCCTTTTCGATGTCGATGGGCTTGAGGATCTTGTTTCCACGGACGCGATACTCCTGGATGTAAAGCGGCCCCACCTGGGAAAGGGCGGTGGCAGCTGCGGCAGGAGTCTCGGCTACCTGGGGAGGCGGAGGCGGCAGATCCTCTGCATGGAGCCTATCCGCCACCAAGCCGCAGCAGGCAGCGAACGCTAGGGAGCGTGCTTGCCTGAAGGTGGAGCGTGCAGAAGCGGATGGGGTGAAGCCGGTCATGTGTGCCACGCTGTCTTTGTTCGCGGCGGGCCTTGCCTCAACCATCCCTCGGTTACGAATGCGTCACGCTACTGACACCCGCCGGGGCTTCGCCCGTGTCATCTGACGTTTTCGTCACATCAAATACCTCACTTCACAGCGGCAGAGGCCGCCTGCTGGGCCGCGAGAGCCTCTTTGAGCTTCGCCTCCTGCTGCACGCGCATGAAGGCATCCCCGCCAAACATGGCGGCAAAGGTGTCATCGCTCAGGCGCTGGGCTTTGACCCATTCCTTGTAGTACTGGGAGCTGGAAGGCTGCGTGCCACTGGAGGAGACCTGCTGGCCAAACTGCTGCCTCATCGAGCTGATGGCCTGGCGTGTCTCCGGCGTGAGCGTGGCATCACTGGGCGTGGTGGAGATGCCCTCTGGCGTGATCGCCGGATCATCTGGCGCATTGCCCACGGCAAAGGCAGCCGGAATGCTGAGAGGGGTGGAAAGGGGGCGGGAAACAGGGGATGTCGTGGTGCTCACGGCGGCTTCATCGCCGGTCACCGGCTGGCTTGCAGGCGCGGCTGCAGCGGCTGGAGCGAGAAGCTGCTGCATCAGATCCGCCACCTGCCGGCCGGTGGCGGCCGAGCCAGGAGACGTTCCTCCTTGAGGCGGCTGCGCGGTGATGACTTGATGCAGCTCAGGCTCGATGAGGCTGCGGATGGCATGCTCAGGACAGCCGATGCGGCGCAGATTGGCGATGTAGGTGGCAAAGTCAGGTGCCTCGAGCTGCTTCCAATCGAACGGCGCAGCGGTCGGGGGCTCTTCACGCACCACGAGTGCCTTGACCTGCGGTGACGGGCTGGCGGCGGCAGCAGCAGGCTGCGATCCGGGCTGGTGGGTCAAAACCCAGGCCAGCAGACCATTCAGCAGCAGTGAGGCGGCGAAAGTGATGCGAAGAGGCAGTTTCATGGAAAAGGCGGGATACGAAAACTGGTGCTGGCAGAGGCTGCCAGCACCAGTGAGTGCGTTGAAATGGCTAACAGGGCCAATTAGGGGCCAACGGTGGCACCATCGTTACCGCGGCTGACGTTCATCAGATTGATGGGCAGGCCAGCGGTGCCGAGCACGTTGGTATCTTGGAGCTGGGTGGCCAGATTGTCGCGGAAGATGCCTTCTTCGGTGGTGAGGCCGGAGGGAGCGTACATGTGGAGGTAGCCCCAGCCGGTGTAGAGGCCTTCGTAGATCAGATTGGCATTCGTGCCATCATACATCACGCCTTCGTAGGAGAGACGCACGGCACCGTTGGTGACGGCGGTGGTGGAATCCGTGATGCCGAGGAAGGCCACCAAGGACACCGGAATGCCGGTTTCGTAGGTGATGCCGTCAGCGTCGATCAGATTCACGGAGCTGGAGGTCAGTCCCATGAAGGTGCGGATCGTGCTGCCGCTGGAGTAGCCACCATTGCCAGGAGCGAATGCACCGACACTGCTCTCGATGGGCCAGATCTGCGCGGAGGTGATCGAGGAGGTGCCGACAAGCTTCCACTGCTGCACGGGATTGAACACGCCATACTGGGTTTCGGCCAGTTGGGTAATGCGGGTGCCGGAGCCGTTGTCACGGCCGATGGCCAAGACCTGCTGGTTCGCATCTAGAGCGCTGGGATTGCCTGTGAAGAGCTTTTTGGGCTGCGTACCATTCGAATACAGAGCGCGGGCGAGTTGCTGCGTCATGTTGGTGAAGCCTGTGGTGCCTTCATTGGCCACCCAAGAGAAGGGGATGATGGCGAGTTGGTTGTCATCAAGCTCAGGTGTGGCCGTAGGCGTGGAGGCCTGGAACACATCCGAGAAGGCAAACTTGGCGGTGGTCGATTGCGTGGCGATGGCAGCACCGGTGCCGACCGTCGCAGCGGCATAGCCGTTGGTGACGGGAAGCGAGGAAACGGGGATGAAGTTCAGGTTGTTACCTTCGGCGACATCCTTGATGCCGGTGGCGGAACCCGTCCATGTGCACTGCACGGTCAAGGTGCCGATGCCAGCCACAGGTCCTTGGATCACGGTATGGTCAGCGCCTTCATAGCCGCTCTGAGTGGCGGCAGGGACGGTCGCGGTGAGGCCGGCCATGGCGAACTTGCAGTTCGCTGCGCCGCCCATCATGCCGACGATACCCTTATGGGTGCCAGCGCGGAAGGCCGTGGAGCCGGTGAGACGGATGGTGGCATCCGCAGAAGCCTGCTGGACGGCGGCAAGACCGAGGACGGCCGTGAAGAGATAGATAGTGGATTTCATGTGAAAAAGATGAGTGATAAGGGATGGAGGATGAGGGATGGATTAGGCGGTCTTTTTGACCGTGCGACGGCGGCGGAAGGCGATGCCGGCAAGGCCAAGACCGGCCAGAAGGGCACGGCTGGGCTCAGGGACGGCGGTGACGGCGAAGCCAACAACACCACTATCATTGATGGTGAAGCTGCCTTCCCAGGAGCCGAGGCCGATCGTGCCGGTGGGGCTAGCACCCGAGGTGCTGTTGAGGATGCGGTAGAGGTCGAGGACGGTGCCAGCAGTGCCGTTACCGAAGTTTCCTTCGACGCTCCCGGTGAATCCAAAGGAGTTCGTTCCATTCTGGGTGCTCCATGTGGAGCCTGAGGTGCTGGAAACGACTGCCGTGTTGGTGACGGCCGTGGAGAAGGCATCGTAGGTGCCCAGGACACCGGTGATGTTATTGGCGATGGTGCCACGAGTCGTGCCGCCCGAGACGTTCCAAGGTGTGGAATTGCCTGAGACACCGGCTTCCGGGGTGCCTGACTGAGCTCGGGTGGCGTAAAGCGTGCGAACCGGATCTCCATCCACTGCCGCACCGCTAGACGCATTGCTGCGGACGCCCACGACGCCCCAAAAGAGGTCGGCTCGGGTTTCCCAGTTCGTCCCGTAGGTCGCATCAAGGAGGGTGCCAATGTCAACGACGCTGGCGATGTTGGCGACAGCATCGCGATACACGGTATCAGCTTGGCCGATGTTCACGAGGAGGTTCGAGGTGGATCCTTGGCCACTTGTGGCGCGGAAGCCGAGGAGCAAGTCCCCGGCGACGTAGGTCGTGGCGCTCGCCTGAGTGGCGAAAGCCGTGATCCCTGCCACGACGAGCGTGGTGAGAAGATGTTTGGTTTTGATGAGCATGTGTTGGTGTGGGTTTGTCGGTTTGAGGTAAGAAGCTGACTTCGGGTGAAGGAACTCCGCCGTGGACCGGCGGGCTGGCTTTAAGGGGTGAGAAGAAGAGAATCCAACTGCGGAGGGTTACGTTTTAGTCACGCCTTCCGAGGCAGGACGATCAGTTCCGAGCACTACCGAATCCTCATGAGTCGAGACATGCGAAGCGGTGAACTTTTTGTCACATTCGATCGCTTCATTGACCGCGCCGCAGCTCTTCTTCGAGAGCTTGTTGAAGCTGCACAATGCCTTCAAACTCCTTCGATCCACTCGTCAGATAGGCGATGGTACCATCCTTAGCGACGAGCGCCGTGCGTGGCACGAACTTGGAGAAATAGCGTTCGTAGATCGTCTTGTCTGCATCCGCTACCATGGGAAGTCGCAGCTTATTCTCCCCACCCATGCGCACCACCTCTTCATGGGTATGGCCGCGAGCGATGCACAGCACGCTGAAGTCTTCTCGATCACCGAGTTTCTTGACGATTTCCTGCTCGATGTAGCGCATCTCTGTGTAGCTGAAAGGCACGCTGGCGGCGAAGAAGTATAGCAATACCACTTTGCCTTTCTGTGCCTCGAGGCTGAAGTTACGACCTTCCGTGGTTTTGCATGAGAAATCTGGCGCGATCTCCCCCTTCTTGACTCGAGTGGCCGCTTGGATCTGGGCATCAATGCTCTCAGCTCCCTTCACGAGCGAAGGAGAGATTAGAAAGAGACAAGTGAAGAGGGCGGCGAGGCGTTTCATGGGAATGAAAAGGGCATTTGATCAGGCTCAGCGGCAGTGCTTCGAGGTGCAGCCATCGGCGCAGGGCACGCTCAGCAGGAAGCGGCAGCCCTGCTGGGGATCGTTCGTCCATTCCAGGGTGCCGTGATTGAGCTCGAGGGCACGTTTGACGACGAGAAGGCCGAGGGAGGCCTCTCCCCAGGAGACGTGGGCATTCGGCGGAACGCCGCGGGTGATGAGTGGGGCATCACCACGCACCTCAAGCACGCAGCCGGAGGTCTCCCAGCTAGCGTGGAAGGTGATGCGGGACTGCGAGGGCAGGTTTCTCAGCAGTTCTTCGAGCAGTTTCGTGAAAACGAGATGCCACACCATGCGGTCTCCCTTTAATTCGCAGCAGCCGGGTGGGATGTCAGCCTCGATCACCGATCCAGAGACCTCAATGAGCGGGGTGAGGCGCTCGATGCTGGTCTCCAGGCAGCGATGGAGAAAGGCGGCATCACAGGTGCTCGGAGCCGTGCCGGATTCGAGCTGGCCCACGGCATTGATGTCATCAATGACACGCATCAGGCGGCGACTGTGCTTATCCATGACCTCCAGGCAGCGGGTGAGGGAATCTCCATTTTTGATCGCTCCGGTTTTGAGCGTCTCGATGTAGCCCTGGATGAGTGCCAGCGGCGTGCGCAGCTCCACCTCGGCTCGGGAGAGGAGCATCTGCATGGTGCTGGCGGCATCCTCCGCCGTGAACGTGGCGGTGGTCATTTCGAGGTCTGGGTAGTCGGCTGGGAGACGAAGAGGTAGCCCTGCTTTCTCACGGTGCCGATGTGGGTGCCATAAGGCTCGCCGAGCTTGTCACGCAGGCGCTTCACATGGGTGTCGAGGGTGCGGGAATGGGTATCATCGGCATAGCCCCACACGCCATTGAGCAGCTCACTGCGGCTGTGGATGACATCGGGATTGGTCATGAGCACGGTGAGGAGGCGCAGCTCCGTGGAGGTGAGCTCGACAAGGCGGCCACCCACGGAGAGAGCCATATTTTGGCGGTCCACCACGAAGTCTCCCACTCGCAGCTCATCGGTCATGACGACCTTCTGCGAGCGACGCAGGATGGAGCGGATGCGCAGGACGAGCTCGCGAGGGCTGAAGGGCTTGGTGAGGTAATCGTCCGCGCCCATTTCGAGGCCATTGATGCGGTCATGCGCCTGCGCCCTGGCGCTGAGCATGAGCACAGGGATCGCGCGGGTGCGTACATCGGTGCGAAGCTGACGGAAGACCTGCCAGCCATCCATGCCGGGCAGCATGATATCGAGCACGATCATCTGGGGGCGCTCGCGGGCGGCGGTCTCCACGGCATCGAGGCCGTTATACACAGCGATGACTTCGCAGCCCTCCTGATTTAGGTGGAGGGTGACTAGGTCAACAATGTCCTTTTCGTCATCGACTATTAGGATGCGGCTCATGATTCGGGAGAGCCACATCAACGTCACATCTACCCGTCTGCCAAAGATCGCTCTGTGACGATCTCGTCGCATCAGGGGATCAGCGCCTGCCGATGACGCTAAAATCGAGATCGCCTTCACCGGCCTCAACGCCGCGGCGCATCGCCTCCGCCGTCACGTTGAGGGCAGGGGATTCGATTTTGAACTCAGCCGCCAGTTCGCGGGCAAAATCGGCATCCTTGAGCATGTTCCGCAGCGAGAAATGAGGCTCGAAATCGCCATTCATGATGGCTGGGAGCTTCATGCCGATGAGCGTGGAGTAGTTGGCATTGCCTTCGAGGGCCGTGAGTAGACGCTCCAGATGCACGCCATGCGCCTGCGTGATGGCGGCGGCCTCGGAGAGAGCCTCGACGATCACGGCGGAGACGAGATTCGTCACGATTTTCAGCACCATGGCATCGCCCACGGCACCGAGCGGCAGGAGTTTCGTGGCGCTGGCCTCCAGGACCGGTTTGGCACGCTCCACGAGCAAATCCGGGCCGCCGAGGTAGTAGCAGAGCTTCCCATTCTGCGCGGCCATTTTGCTTCCCGTGAAGGGGGCATCGAGAAACGCGGCTCCGGTGGCCTCGACGAGCTTCGCGGCCTCCAACGTGGCTTTTTTGCTCACGGTGGCGTGGTTCATCACGAGATGCCCGGCCTTTAAAACGGGCTCCATATCTTGAATAGCCTCCAAAAGCGCGGCGCTATCCCGCACGAAGATCTGAATAATGCCCGCCGCCTGCGCTACCTCACGCGGTGAGGCGAGGAAATTCGGCACCGCTCGGGCGCTGCGGCTCCAGACAAAGACTTCATGATCTGCTTGGCGCAGATTTTCGACGACACGGCTGCCAATGATTCCCAGCCCGAGGACTCCCACATTTGGTTTGCTCATGCCCGGCGATTAAGAGCGCGGCAGTGAAAAGGCAAGGGCCGTCTTGCCATGCAGGTAGTCCCGCAAAGCCTCCTGCCAAGGGCGGGGGCGGAGGCTGGTGAGCTGCGTCAGCCGAGCGGTGCTCATCGTCGTGTGTGGTGGGCGAGCGGCTTTGAAAAAAGTGCTCTCGGCGAGCTTTAGCGGCCCGATGCTCTTCGTCTGCAAAGGTAGTCCCATCTCTTCAGCTGTCTGGAGTGCCTCCAAGCCCCATTCCTGCCACGAAGCCGTGCCTTGATTGCAAAGGTGAAGCGGGCCGCAGACCTCGGGATGATCCACAATCAGCTTCGTGATCCAGTCACAAAGGTCATGCGTGAAAGTGGGCGCGGAGGTTTTGTCCGCGATAGCGGTCAAAGCGTTGCCTTCCAGGGCCTTGGCGATGATTTGATCGGGGTGGCTGGGCTTATCCGGTCCGAAGAGCCACGACACGCGGGCTACCAAGCCGCTGGGACAAGCCGCGAGCACGGCCAACTCACCCTCACGCTTGGTTTTGCCGTAGTGATTCACCGGCTCCGTGGAGTCATCCTCCGACCACAACGCGGTCTTTGAACCATCGAACACATAATCCGTGCTGAAATGAATGAAGCGCCTGCCCAACCGCTGGCAGCATGCCGCAAGCCTCTCGGGGGCATCGACGTTCACCATGCGTGCAAGCTCAGGCTGCACCTCGCAAACATCCGGGCTCGTCATGCCGGCAGGGTTCAGCAACACATCAAAGGGCTGAGCTTCGAGCTTGGGAGCAATGAGATCGAGTTGTGTGAGATCGAGATCAGCTCGCGTCCAGGCGGTGACCTCACCGATGCCCGCAAGACGGCGTGTGAGTGCCTTTCCGAGGCCACCATGGCTGCCGAGAATGAGGATGCGAAGTGACTTGGATGACATGGAAGAGCTGAAAGAGGTCTCCCAAATATCCAGCGCGATGCTTTTTCAAAGCGACTTTGTGAAGCGGTAGTGGCTCACGATCCACTCCTCGCCTTCGCGGTATCCCCAGAGCTCGGCGCAGGCCATGAAGAAGATGCGCCAGTAGCTCCACCACTTCACGGCTTGGTCCTCGCCATAGGTCTGGCGGAAGAGCGGCATGATCTCAGCTTTGTTCGCATCCATTTTCGAAAGCCACGCCTCGGAGGTCTTGCTGTAATGCATCCCGCTGACGCACCAGTGGGCCTCGATGTTGAGATGGTCCTGAAAGTACAGCAGCAAATCATCACTCGGCATCTGGCCGCCAGTGAAGAAGTACTTCGCCATCCAATCCGCCTCACTCGTGGCTTCAAAATGGTAGGCGTAATCGCGATGGGTGAAAATATGCACGAAGAGCTTTCCACCCGACTTGAGCCAAGTGGAGACGCGGCGCAACAGCTCCTGGTAGTTCTTCATGTGCTCAAACATCTCCACCGAGACGCAGCGGTCGAAGATGCCATCACCCACACCTTCAAAGCTGATCATGTTGGCGGTGACGATGGTCAGATTTTTGAGGCCACGCTTCGCCGCTTCGGCATCAATAAATTCCTTCTGCGTGCGGGAGTTGGAGACGCTGGTGATTTGAGCGTTCGGATAGTGCTCCGCCATCCACAGCGAGAGCGAACCCCAGCCGCAGCCGAGTTCGAGGATGCGCTGACCGTCCGCCAAGTCGGCACGTTCACAAGTCATTGCCAGCATGATGGCTTCCGATTCATCAAAGGTGGTCGTGTCCTCCGGCCAGTAGCCGCTGCTGTATTTGAGATGCTTGCCAAGGCAGAGCTGGTAGAAGCGGGTGGGCACTTCGTAGTGCTGCTCATTGGCCTCCTGCGTGGCGATGGCCACCGGCATGGCCTTTAGCTCGGCCACATATCGCAGCAGGCGTGCTCGCTGCGCTTCGATATTTGGTTCCTTGTTCTTCGAGATGACATGGGCGAGGCGCTGGCGAATGCCAAAGCGGATCACGGCATCAGGGAGGAGGTCTTTGGCGAGGAGGTCGTTGACGTTGAGCATGGGGATGAGGATTTAAAGTTTGCGACGAAACCACGGCACGAAGGCACTCGTTGTGCGCTGATACTCGCGATACACTTCACCGCGTTTCTCGACGGAGAGCTTTTCGGTGAGCGGGATGCCGGTGACATTGAGAAGGAAGTGAAGCATCGCCAGTGGGGCGACGATGGCCGTCCAACCCCAGGGCGCAGGTAGTGCCATCAAAAACAAGCCCCACCAAAGCAGCGATTGGAAGAAGTAGTTCGGATGCCGGCTGTAGCGCCACAAGCCGGTCTCGCAGATGGCCTTCGGATCTTTGTTGGTGCGTTTGAAGCCGGCGAGTTGTGCATCCGCCGTGCCTTCGCCGATCAAAGCCAGTGCCCAAATCGCCAACCCGATGCCTTCAAGCATTCCAAACGAGGTCTCGGGCTGATTCGCGATCAAGCGCACCGGCAGCATCAGCAGCCAGACGAGCACGGCTTGAGCGAGAAAGAACCACAAGAAGGCCCTGGGTGGATTTGCGGCCCACTTTTGCCGCAGCACGGCATAGCGCACATCCTCCTTCGGATGATGGCTGGCCACTCGCCGCCATAGATAGATGCCGAGACGCAGACTCCAGGCCGCGACCAGCACGGCAATGGCGATTCGTCTTAGTCTCCAGCCTTCGCCTGCCAACGCATACCAGACCGCCACTGGTGCGAAGCTCAGCGCCCACGTCACATCGACGAAGGAATAGTTATCCAAGCGAACGCTGAGCCACCACGTCAGCAAGAACAGGGTCAGCAGGATTATGCCACCACCGGCGAGAATGAGCGTGGAATCAAGAGGCGACATGGCGGCGGGCGAGTTGGGCAGCGAGACTCTGAATGAGCGGTCGCGTGATGGCATACAAAACGAGCAGCAGGGCAGGGGCCATCAGGCACCACACCGTGATGCCATAGACAGCCGTCATGCCGTAATCGCGAAAGAAAAGCCCCGGCTCGGCAAAGAAACGCTCCATCATCTTTGGAATCGAGAGCGACACATGCGGTGCGCCATAGAGCATCTCCCCTAGGCGGTAAAAACCGAGCACGGACATCCATTGCAGAGGGTAGGCCAGTGCTTTAAAGGCCTGGAGCACCGGCTGGTTCAGCTTCATCGGGATGCCCACGAGTAGTGCCAGCAGCGTGGTGGAGCCGATGATGGGAAAGATGCCCAGCGTCAGCCCGAAAGCCAAGGCTTGCGCGATTTTATGTGGCGATGTGCCTTGGGTCAGTTGCTGTGCGATGGGCCGAATCACCCAGCGTTTCCAGAAGGAGATCAAGGCCTTCATGATTGTGACCTCCTCAGCAGAACCTCGTCGATTCGAGCCGTGGCTGGCACCTTGAAGAGTTCGATGAGCATGTAGATCGCCATGGCGATGTTTCCCAATAGCAAGATGCCGATGAGCCACGCCACGCGTGCCAGCCACGAAGTCTCCTTGTAAGCCACCCAGTAGTAAAAAGTCAAAAACGCCCAGTAGGTATCAAACAGCGTGGCGATGAACCAAGGATGCGTCACCACTTCACGCGGCGTCTTCCACAGCGCACACTCCAAGCTCGCCCATGATGTGACAGCGAGCATGGAGAGCAGCACCAAGCTGAAGAGAATTCGGAGAGGGATGATCATGATCAGAGCTAGAGTGAATACGCCGCTTCGAGCTCCATGGATGCGCCATGAATTGAACCGATCATCAAGGTCTTTGCCGAAGGTAGAAGCAAACCATAGGCCCTGCCGAAGGTGCGTTCGACACCTTCCCGAGGCGGCGAAGAGGCCCAAAAAGCCGCTCCGTGGGGGAAATGGCCCTGAAAATCGTCATTCCTCAGATATTTCCGCAGAACAAGTATTGACACTTTGGGCGGTTTTTGCGTGAATGAGTTCCCATGGCCACCAAATCCACATCCAAGAAGCCAGCTGCTAAAGCTGCCAAGAAAGCTGCCAAACCAGCCGCACGTAAAGTCAACCCCGCGCTGATGAAGCCGGTCCAGCCTGATGCAGTGCTGGCCGCTGTCGTCGGTTCCGCTCCTCTTGCCCGCGGTCCCCTGACCAAGAAAATCTGGGACTACATCAAGAAGAACGGCCTCCAGGACCAGAAGAACAAGCGTAACATCAATGCCGACGACAAGCTCAAGGCTGTCTTCAATGGCAAAGCCACTGTGACGATGTTCGAGATGACGAAGCTCGTGAACAAGCACGTCAAAGCTTAATTCAACGATCGTTCTCAATCTTCACCGGACGGCAGGATCACTCCTCCGTCCGGTTTTTTTATGCCTGGAAGCCACGAGGCGAGTCAGTGGCATGATTTGCCATTTGCACCCCGGACCTCGGGCGATAGGATGGCCGCCCAGCAATTCCCCATGAAGAAGTCCCTCACGATCCTCCTCGCCGCCGCAGCCTTCATTTTCGCCTCCACTTCCTGCGATAAGCACTCCTGGAAAGAGACCCAAGGTCTCCATGAAGGCATGCACAAGGCCCACGGCTCCGATCATGGCGATTCCCACGCTAAGGACGACGGCCATGGCAAGAAGGAAGAAGCCAAGCATTAATCGCCTATCATGCGGAGGTGCGCAGCCCTGATTCTGCTCGCCAGTCTGCTAAGCGGCTGCCAGAGCTGCATGGACTGGTTTGCGCCCTCTTTGGCTGTCCTAGGTGGTGAATGCCTGAGCTTGAAGCTCCCCGGTGTGCCTCGCACTTTTCGTCAGATGGACGCCCGCTGGGCTCGTGTGGAGCTCGGCCATTCCGGCTGTGAACTCGGAACCCATGGATGCCTCGTGTGCAGCACTGCGATGGCAGCCACTGCCCTCGGCGCACCCCTTTCTCCAAAGGAACTCAATGAGCGCCTCAAGCAATGCGATGGCTTTCAGCCGCAGGGATGGCTCATTTGGAATGCCATCAGCCGCATCACAGAAGGCCAGCTCGTCGCCGAGTATCACACCCGTCCTCGATATGAGGTGCTCGATGCTGCACTGAAAGCGGGCGCTTTTCCCATCATCGCCTTCCGCCTACCCAACGGCGCACGCCACTGGGTCCTCATCGTCGGTAAAGAAGGCCAAGACTATCTCGTGCGTGATCCGCTGGACGATGAACCCGAGAAACCCGTCGCACTAAGCACGCTCACGAATCGCATTCGAGCGGTGAGGATCGTGAAAAAGGCTCTTTGATGCCGGTTCCTTGTCACATCACTCCTGCGCCACATCGACCTTCGGAGTGTCATTCGGGCACGGGGCCGCTCCACAGGTTTGACGCATCAAAACACGCCGAAGCCTCGACAAATCGAGGTTGGTAGGCGGTTTTGGCCGTATGGCATGGTTTGAGCAAAGAGACGGAAAACCACCAACCATCCCCCAGCCATGTCCCCCGAAAAATTCACCGTTAAACTTCAAGAAGCCTTCAATGCTGCTCAATCCGTCGCCACACGTCATGGGCAGCAGGAATTGAAGCCCGTGCATCTCCTCACCGCCCTGCTCGAACAGGAGGGTGGCATCGCCACGCCGCTGTTTGAAAAGGCTGCCGTCAATCCGGCCGCAGCTCAAGGCTTGAAGAGCAGCGTCGAAGCCGTGCTCGCCAAGCTGCCCAAGGTCAGCGGTGGCTCTGGCAGTCTCTACCTCTCCAGCGAGTTCCGCGAGCTGATGACGAAGGCCGAGGACGAGCAGAAGAAGCTCAAAGACGACTTCCTCAGCGTCGAGCACATCGTCCTCGCGCTCTTCAAGACGAAGACGGAGCTTTCCGATGTGCTGAAGCAGGCTGGGCTGACCTACGACACCGTTTCCAAAGGCCTCGCCGCTGTGCGTGGAAGCCAGCGCGTGGTGGATCAGGACCCCGAGGGCAAATACCAGACGCTGGAGAAATACGGCACCGATCTCACCGCCCGCGCCAAAGCTGGTAAAATCGATCCTGTGATCGGTCGCGATGAAGAAATCCGCCGCGTCATGCAGGTGCTCAGCCGCCGCACGAAGAACAACCCCGTGCTCATCGGCGAGCCCGGCGTGGGCAAGACGGCCATCGCGGAAGGTCTCGCGCGACGCATCGTCGCGGGTGACGTGCCGGATTCGCTCAAAGGGAAGAAGCTCATCAGCATGGACCTCGGGGGCATGATGGCGGGCGCGAAGTTCCGGGGCGAGTTCGAGGAGCGGCTCAAGGCCTTCCTCAAAGAGGTCACTTCGAGCGATGGCGAGATCATCCTCTTCATCGACGAACTGCACACCATCGTCGGCGCGGGCAAAGGCGAGGGCGCGATGGATGCGGGCAATCTTTTGAAGCCGCAGCTCGCCCGTGGTGAGCTGCGCTGCATCGGAGCGACCACGCTGGATGAGTATCGCAAGCACATCGAAAAAGATCCCGCTCTGGAGCGTCGCTTCCAGCCGGTGAAAGTCGGCGAGCCGAGCGTGGAGGACACCATTGCCATCCTGCGCGGGCTTAAAGAACGCTACGAGGTCCATCATGGCGTGCGCATTCAAGACAACGCCATCATTGCCGCCGCCACGCTAAGTAATCGCTATATCACCGACCGCTTCCTGCCGGACAAAGCCATCGACCTCGTCGATGAAGCCGCCAGTCGCATCAAGATCGAGCTCGACTCCATGCCCACGGAGATCGACGTGATCGAACGCCAAGTCATGATGGGCGAGATGGAGCGTCAGGCTTTGAAAAAAGAGAAGGACGCGGCTTCCAAAGCTCGCATTGAAAAGCTCGACAAAGAGATCGCCGACCTCAAAGAAAGCTCTTCGGCACTCAAGGCTCAATGGATGAAGGAAAAGGAATCTGTGCAGGTCGGTCGCAAGATGAAGGAGGAACTCGAACGCCTCCGCACCGAGCAGGAACAGGCGCAGCGCCGTGGCGACTTTGGTCGTGCCGGTGAGATTCAATACGGCCTCATCCCCGATCTCGAAAAGAAGCTCGCCGCCTCGTCCACGGAAAACAAAGAACCACGCGCTGCACACACCTTGCTGCGTGAGGAAGTCACCGAAGAAGACATCGCCCGCGTCGTGGCCAACTGGACCGGCATTCCCGTCTCACGCTTGCAAGAGGGCGAGCGCTCGAAGCTCGTCAAAATGGAGGAACGCCTCGGCAAGCGCGTCATCGGGCAGAAAGACGCCATCACCGCCGTCAGCAATGCCGTGCGTCGTGCGCGTGCGGGCATTCAGGATGAAAACCGCCCCATCGGTAGCTTCCTTTTCCTCGGCCCCACCGGCGTCGGCAAGACGGAGCTGTGCAAAGCGCTCGCCGAGTTCCTCTTCGACGACGACAGCGCCATGACGCGCATCGACATGAGCGAATACATGGAGAAGCACAGCGTCAGCCGTCTCATCGGAGCGCCTCCCGGCTACGTCGGTTATGAAGAAGGCGGCCAGCTCAGCGAGGCCGTGCGCCGTCGCCCTTACAGCGTCGTCTTGTTCGACGAGGTCGAAAAAGCGCACCCGGATGTCTTCAACACCCTGCTCCAAGTGCTCGATGACGGCCGCATCACGGACGGCCAGGGCCGCACGGTCGATTTCAAGAACACGGTCCTCATCATGACCAGCAACATCGGCAGTAACGTCATCCAGGACGTGTCCAACGCCGAGCAGCGCGACGCCTTGGTGCGCGACAGCCTGAAGCAGTTCTTCCGCCCCGAGTTCCTCAACCGCATCGACGAGATCGTCATCTTCGACCGCCTCGACGCCGCGCAGCTCGACCAGATCGTCAAAATCCAGCTCCAGCGCGTCATCGACCGCCTCGCCAAGCAGAATATTCACCTCACCGTCACCGACGACACCACCCGCTATCTCGCCGACGCCGGCTTCGATCCCGTCTTCGGCGCGAGACCTCTCAAACGCGCCATCCAAAAGCACCTCCTCGATCCGCTGTCCCTCGCCGTTCTCGAAGGCGGCTTCAAAGATGGCGATCACATCACCGCGGTGATGAAGGACAGGAAGCCGGTGTTTGAGAAGAAGTGACGGCTTGATAGCCACCGAATCCGCAGCATTCCACCAACATCTCTCGCTCCTCTTTGGTCCCTGCCTTTACTTTTTAGAGGATCGCCATGATTCAATTGTCCTTGTGTCTAGCAAAATGGGTTACCGCAATTGTCTTATTGTAGGAGCTGTGCTGACGGTCTTTCCTGAGGATAATTGAACTACACTCCACCACTGCCATACTTCAGGGCCTCTTATCAATGCATTGCGGTTGGGAATCATTTTGGCATCAACGAAAGTAAGCTGATCCGGCACTCAAGATTTCCAATTGTTGATCGTGGAGTTCAACTCGTGAAGACTGGTGCAAGCGTCGGATCTTCATTCATTTCTCATGCAGCCTAATTCTGCGGCTGCCACGAATAAGGTGCCACCCGCTGGTGGCCTAGCTGACTCTTTGCATACGGGCGCACTCGAGCGTATGGCGCGGCTGGCCTGGCGCAACAACGCACGCTGCATTGGGCGCTTGTTTTGGGAAAGCCTGTGTCTTTTCGATGCGCGCACCGCCGGCAGCCCCGAAGAAGTATTCGAGGCGTGTGTCAGACATCTTCAATATGCAACCAATGGCGGGCGCATCAGGACTGCAGTGACCGTCTTCGCGGAGGCTGAGCCCGAAGAAAAGGGTATCCGCATTTGGAATACGCAGTTGATTCGCTACGCCGGCTACCGCGCCGCAGACGGCACCATCCGCGGAGATCCAAGTGAGGTCGCGTTTACCGAGCGGGTGATGGAGATGGGCTGGCAGCCACCGCGTGACCGCTCCGCCTATGACGTACTGCCGCTGGTGGTGGATTTCCCCGGCCACGCGCCGCGCTGGTTCGAGTTGCCCAAGCACGCAGTGCTGGAAGTGCCGATATCGCACCCCGAGTTTGGTTGGTTTGCCGGGCTGGGGCTGAAATGGCATGCGGTGCCCGCCGTCTCCGACCGGGCGCTGGTGGGAGGCGGTCACCGTTTCACCGCCGCGCCTTTCAGCGGCTACTACGTGGGCACCGAGATCGGCTCGCGCAACTTCGGCGATGAGGGCCGTTACAACCTGCTTCCCATCATCGCTGAGCGGAGGGGATTGATCGGTCAAAACGCAGCACGCTGTGGAAGGACCGTGCCCTGGTGGAAATCAATACGGCCGTTCTGCATTCCTTCCGCGAGGCCGGGGTGGTCATGGTGGATCATCACACCGCCTCTACCCAGTTCATGCAACATGTGGCAACAGAGGAGAAGTGCGGCCGCAAGGTGCCCGGCGACTGGTCGTGGCTGGTGCCGCCAATGTCCGGCTCCGCCTGTCCGGTCTTCCACCGCTACTACGACGACACCCGCCCCGAACCGGCTTACGTCGAACAGGAGCGTCCATGGTGAATGGACAGTTTAGTTCGATTGCGAAATGTTCGAGACTGCCTGCGGCAACCAATGCAGAAACAATGCATGCACCAACAGAAAAGCCGCCAACATGATCACGACCATCAGACCGCGAAAGACGAAGTTGTTCCAGCTTAGATCGGAGGCATTGGTGAGTTGTTTGGATTGCATCGAAATAAAGAGGGCAAGTTTGGCAATAGAACCCCTTTCGCAGGTTCTAATTCCTTAAAAAACATCTGCGAGAACGGCTTTCCAGAAGAAGTCTGGGTTAACCCATAAATTTACTTATCCAGCATTGGTTCTCGAAGCAGTTGGGTTAACCTCAGCCTTTTTAACCAAAACTCAGCAAGACTCATGTACGGAATGGTCAACAAAGCAGTTCAGGATTTGATCGTCACAAATCATGGCGAAGAGGTGTGGGAAAAAATCCGGCAGCAAGCAGGGGTGGAAGAGGAAATGTTCATCTCTAGCGAACCCTACCCAGACGACATCACCTTTCGACTGGTGGCGGCCGCTTCGGCGGTTCTGGCTGTGCCAGCGGAAGTGGTGCTGAATGACTTTGGTCGCTGGTGGATTCTCAAGACAGCCAAAGAGGGCTACGGGCATCTTATGAAGGCGGGAGGCAGGTCACTCGGAGAATTCCTGGTGAATTTGCCAAACTTTCATACACGCATCGTGATGATGATGCCGGCATTGAGACCGCCGGAGTTTGAGTGTTCCGACGTCGAACAGGATTCTCTTCGTCTACACTATCGAAGCCATCGGCGTGGCCTGTCAGCGTTTGTGATTGGTCTGTTGGAAGGCCTCGGGGAAATGTTTGCGACGCCGGTCACCATTTGCCATGAACAGCGGCAGGACGATGGGGCGGATCATGATGTCTTTCAGGTGAGTTGGAAGGCTTGAAGCGCCATTGAATCCAAGTCATGAATTCGCCCGATCTACCATGGCCTCTGCTGGAAGAATGCTTTCCGTTCTCCTTTGCTTGGGACAGCACGGGCAGGATCGTCAAGGCGGGTGCGTCAGCGCGGAGGCTATGCCCTGAATTAGCACAGCCCTGCGCACTGCTGGATGTATTCGAATTAAAGCGCCCTGCTGGGAAACTGACCGCCCAATGGCTGGGGGAGAATCAAGGAAAGCTGCTCCTGCTCGAACTGAGGTCCCATGGCGTGCTCATGCGCGGCCAGGTTTTGCAGCTGAAATCCTGTGATCTTGGAGTCTTCGTCGGAACTCCTTGGCTAAATTCTCCAGATGATCTTGAACGCCTGGGGCTTAGCCTGACGGACTTTGCGCCACACGATTCGGCGCAAGACCTTTTGCAGATGGTGCAGGTGCAACGCCGCGTGAACGAAGAACTTCACGAACTCAATGCCAGACTCAAAAGGCAGCGTCAGATGCTGGTCGAAAGGGAGGCTGAGACGCGCAAGCTAGCCATGGTGGCAGAACGCACCGATAATGCGGTGATCCTTGCCAATGCCCTGGGTGAAATCGAATGGGTGAATGCGGGGTTTGTGCGAATGACGGGATGGAGCCTCGATGAAGTGCGAGGCAAACGGCCCGGCTCGTTCCTTCAGGGGCCACATACAGACCTGTTTGTGGCCCGTGACATGGGGTTACGAGTTCGACAGGAGCAGGGGTTTCACACGGAGATCCTCAACTACCGCAAAGACGGCACCAGCTACTGGGTGGACATCGAAGTGCAGCCGATCTTGGACGCTGGCGGACAAGTGACCCATTTTATGGCCTTGGAGACGGACATCTCTGAGAGGAAGCGTCAGGAGACGCACCGAGGACTGGAAACTGCCGTAGCCACAGTGATGGCGAGCGCTCTGGATCTCGATGGTGCCGTGCCTGCCATCCTCCAAAGCATCGCATCACAGCTGGGATGGGTCTTAGCTGGATGGTGGACACTCGATACAGGTGGACAGCATCTGCGTATATCAGAAGTCTGGAGTGCAGAAGGAAGGCAATTGGAGCCTTTCATCGCGATGGGCAAAGAGCTTAGACTGGGCCCGGGCGAGGGACTTCCGGGACGCACTTGGAGCACGGGAAACAGCCACTGGATCACCGACGTTCAGCAGGATCGCAATTTCCCACGAGGACGTGCGGCGGCTGCATGTGGCATCGGGGCGGCGCTGGCGTTTCCCGTCAAAGTGGAGGGAGAGTTCCGAGGCGTGATGGAGTTCTTTAGCCTGCATCTGGATGCGCCTGACACCGGCCTGCTAGAGACCCTGAACAACATCGGGGCGCTTGTAGGTTTGATGCTGGAGCGCCTGGAAACGGAGAAGGCCCTTCGGAAAAGCGAACGCGCCATGAGTGAAAGACAGTATTTGGCGCATCTTGGCACCTGGGAGTGGGATCTTAGTAGCGGGTCGATGTCTTGGTCAGATGAAAGTTTTCGCCTCTTCGGATTCGAGCCGCGAAGCTTTTTTCCCGCCATTGAAGACATCAAGAGATGTCTGCATCCGGAGGACAGGCCACGCTTTATTGAAGACTTGATGCAATTGGCCGAGACCGGGCAGAGTCAGGAGGTTTCCTACCGAGTAATGCATGCTGATGGCGAAGTCCGCCACGTTCGCACTTTGGCTACCGCGGAAATGGATGTGGATGGCAAACCTCGTCGTCTGCTAGGCATGATGCAGGACATTTCGGAGACCGTTCAGGCCGAACAAGCTTATTTGGAGGCGCAATTCAGTTTGCAGCAGACGGAAGAGCGCTGGCAGTTCGCTCTGCAAAACAACGGATTAGGAGTCTGGGATTGGAATATCATCAGCGGTTTTGTCCTCTATACAGACCGTCTGCAGGAGATGCTGGGATACGCCCCAGGCGAATGGCCGCAACATGTGGACAGTTGGGCAAGCCGCGTGCATCCAGACGACCTGCCTCTCGTCATGAGCGAGATGAACCGGTGTCTAGTCGGAGAGACACCAGACTATATCTGCGAGCACCGATTACGCCGCAAGGATGGTGGTTGGCTGTGGGTGCAAGATGTGGGACGGATCGTGTCTTTCACCAAGGATGGAAAGCCGCAGCGCATGATCGGCACGCAGATGGATATCCATGTCCGTAAGCAGGCCGAAATGCTCAACAGGAAGCGCATCACGCTGATGAATCGGCTTCGAACTGCGCAGGAGCATTTTATTGTGACCAACGATACTCTTGCTGTCTTTGCCGAAATGCTCGGGATCGCCCTAAACTATACCGAAAGCAGTTTTGGCTTTATCGGCGAGGTCTTGTGGGATGAAGACGGCGATCCCTACATTCGCGGCCTCGCGGGATCCGAAATTCTCCTCCTTGATCAGAATAATGAGCAAGTATCGCCCGTGAGTCCAGGCACCTTCGAGTGCAAGGATCGAACGTCGCTATTGGCAGCCGCTTTGATCACTGGTTCTCCATTCATCGCCAACGAGATCGGTGAAGATCCACGTCCGAGCGGCCTCCTCCCCGGCCATCCGCCGATTGACCACTTCCTTGGGGTGCCCATTTTCAATGGCCTCGATTTGGTCGGTATTCTGGGCTTAGCCAATAATTCAGCTGGGTATCAAAGCGATCTTACCAGCGAACTTGATCCGTTCAGTGCCGCTGCAAGCAGCATGATCATTGCCCGCCGGGAAATCGAGCGGCAAATCAAGATCGAGGAAGAGTTGAGAAGCGCCCGGGACAGAGCTGAGGCTGCTAATCATGCCAAAAGCGAGTTTTTGGCGATGATCAGTCATGAAATCCGAACGCCGATGAATGGAGTCGTCGGAATGGCGGGTCTACTGCGCGACACAGGCCTAAACCAATCCCAATCCGAGATGGTCAATGCCATCACGCATAGTGGCCATGCACTCGTCACGATCATCGACGACATTCTAGATTTCGCGAAAATCGAGGCCGGGAAGATTGTGCTGCGCAAGCACTCCGTTGAATTGGATGCCTTGGTCGATGGCGTAGTGGATATCCTGGCACATCAAGCGGAGGCCAAGGGGTTGGAACTGGTCACCATTATCGACCCTGAATTACCCGCCAGCATTGAAGGCGATGCCGGACGCCTGCGCCAGATCCTTCTGAACCTGGTTGGCAACGCCGTCAAATTCACCGAACAAGGCAGTGTGGTGATTCGCGTGATTCGCTTGGGCGACCTGATCGAGTTTAGTGTGGAGGATACGGGTATCGGCATTGGGAGAGAAGATCGAGACCGCCTCTTCATGCCTTTCAGCCAGGTGGACACATCGGATTCACGCCGATTCGGCGGAGCCGGCCTGGGCCTGGCCATCTGCAAAAAACTCGTCGCTCTCAAAAATGGTGAAATCGGAGTCGAGAGCGAGCCAGGTACAGGCTCACGCTTTTGGTTCCGCATCCAATTTTGGATCGATTCGGTGATACAGACTGCGAAATGGCAGCCAAAATCCTGTTCGTTTTCCATTTGGGTCGCTGACGAGTCTGAAAATATTCGCGAATCGATGCTATCTGCTCTGAAAAGTTCGGAGACCACTCTGAGGCAGATACCCAGCATTGCCAAGCTACGAGCTGACCTACACAAAAACTGCCCGCCACCTGATGTTCTCTTCATTGATGGCTCATGGCTTACCAATACTTTGGTTAGATCTCTTGATAAGTGGAGGAAACAAGCCTCCTCAAACGAGCCAAGGATCATACTGACCCGGACAGCCTCCGAAGGCATCCGGGTGCCTGACGGCTGGAACCAGCTCTCACGTCCGTTGCAGCGGAGTGCGATCCGTAAAGCGCTTGAACAGCTTGAACCCGCGGGCCTCACACCCAATCAGGATCGAGACGTCAACCAACATCTGGGATTGAAGGTGCTCGTGGCTGAGGATAATCAAGTAAACGCTAGACTCGCGGTCTTGCTACTTCAGAAGATGGGCTGTGATACTGGCATCGCAGTCAATGGCAAACAAGCAATCCAAATGTATCAAAAGCACACTTACGACGCCATTCTCATGGACTGCCAAATGCCAGTCATGGACGGCTACGAAGCTGCCCGCCGAATCCGTGAAATCGAAACTCAATCTGGCACTGCAGAACCTGCCTGTAGAATCATCGCCATGACGGCCAGCGCACTGCCAGGGGACCGCGTGCGCTGCTTGGAAGCAGGTATGGACGACTATCTTGCCAAGCCCTTCGACGCATCCTCCCTGCACTCCATCCTGTCCCGATTCGCAAAAGAGAAGCCCCAGACGGAAGAACAAGCAGGCCATGAAGCGGCCCGTTCAGCCAAGTCTCATTTGGAAAACCAGATCGGCACGGAGGCCACCAAGGAATTGATCGACATCTGGCTGAGAGAAACTCCGCAGCGCGTGGAAACTATTCGCCAAGCGGTGAAAGAAGGCAGAAATCAAATAGCAAAAAAAGCCGCGCACGCCTTGCGGGGTGGCTGTTCCATCTTTGGCTTGGCTGGCATCGTCGAGTGCTGCAAAATCATCGAAGCCGAAGCCCGTCTGTCGAAGAAGGTTAGCAAGGCACTTGTCGATAAGTTGATCAGTGAGGTTGCAGAAGGGTCGAAAAGTCTTCAGGAAGTCTAAAGAACACTTTTTTTGGAGTTCTCTTGATGCCAGACAGACAGCGCTTGGGCCTTTGATCTGACGTGTAGTTTTTGGTAAATCTTTTTCATGTGAACTCGGATGGTTTCATGACTCAGTCCGAGCGCTTCCGCCGTCCCCTTGGCTGAAACATGTTCGGTAAGCGAATTCAGCACCTCAACCTCGCGCTTGGTTAGGCTTTTCACCCCTCTTGGAAAGTCAGCAGAGCCGATTTGAGCGCCTTTCCCCATCGTTAAAAACTCGTCCACAAGAAGTTTGGCGATAACCGGGCTCAAGGTGACCCCATCCTGGATGACCATTCGAATACTCGTGAGCAGTTCATCTGGACTCGAATCCTTCACTAGATATCCAGATGCCCCGCTCCGCATGGCAGCAAAAACATCCTGGGGATCGCTGGAGGAAGTCAGCACGATGCAGGGCAACTCAGGCCGCTCCTGCTGCATTTTATGAATCAATGAAATGCCATCTTCACCAGGTAGATTCAAATCCACCAGGAGAAGGTCTAGGTCTTGTCGTCCCAGAGGACTGGCTGCAAAATCCTCCGCTGACTCCCAAGCCTTCACAGAGTCCACCTCTGCCTGACTTTGCAGCAGTGCAGTGAGATAGGTGCGGATAACCCGATCGTCTTCCACGAGTCCAATGCGTCTATTTTGAGGCTGGGTCTTCAACTGCGGCATTATTCTGAGTTCAATGAGGCTCGGCCATCTTCAATGAGGAATCAACGCATTAAGACTGCACTTGAACCCATCGACCAAACCTCTGTTGAAACTCGACATACGGAACTTTTTGTCGAAGAGAATGCCAAAATAGTAAACGACGCCAGCGGCATGGCACGGCCTTAGAAGATCGGCACAAAATAACTGCCCCTCAGCCATGGCTACACTGCCGGACTGTCCGGGGCCATTCATTTCCGCTCCAGAGACGATCACATCGGCCACTGTTGCGTGGGTCCCCTCCCATGCCAAAGAGTCTGCAGCCACCATCTGGTTACCGCCCTCGTCTTTGCGCACAATCCAGGCACCTTTAGCGCTTAAAATGGAACAGGACATCGCCAAAACTTGCTTTAGTGAATGCTCTAAGCTGTAGATTTCTTCTCTCCCCGCCGAGTACTTCGAGGTAGGTTGAATTTCCAGCCAAGTTGGTGCTATGTCGTACATGGCTTATAATCATCCCGGCTACAGCATGGCCGCCTGCTTGTTTTTGGGTTAACCCATATTCACAAGGAAAACGGGGTAACCCATCATTGAGTTCGCTATGACGCCACCTCATTATGATATTTATAAATCGGAGGATGAAGGGTTTCCTGATGTTACCCCTTGGCACCTCTGGCTATTGGCTGGCGGTGGCGATCAAACGCCACCGCCAGCTCTATCCCCTGCTAAAACATCTCGTGTAGCAAGCTTCCCGAGGGGGGGGCTTTTCACACTGACTCCAAACATGTGTGGTACTGGCGGATTGAGTGCCGGGTGAAACGCAAAATCTTGGAGTAACCCACCCCCAACCGCTTCATTCGGGCAACGGCATGCTAAACCGAAAACATGCACCATCTCTCCGTCAATCGCCATCCGCCAAAAGGATTCTCCCTGATTGAACTCATGATCTTCGTAACATTGGCCATGGTCCTTCTGACCATCGTATATTCTGCGTTCAATGGTATGAATCCGAGAATAAAGGAAATCATCCACGCACGAAACGCCAAAAGCATCGTCGCCACAGCCAACAATGCCTTGCTCGCCGGCGCTGCCTTCAAGGCCGGCACGCGCAACGGTATGGTTGCTGAAATGATCCATGGGATACAGCCATCTCGTGGCATCTTTAAGGGCAAAACCTTCGTAGTTCCCAACCTGCAAGTGGGTGATCTTGAAGATGCGGCTCTCAAATACATATCTCTATCGACATACGGGACTCTTGCGTTTGACGACACCGGAACACAGCCGCCAAGGTAAAAATCGGGAGCCTTTTCGAGCCAATCGCTTTGCGATTGGTTTTCAGCTCAAGATAAATGCATGTGTGCAGCAAGCATTGAAGAGGCATTCCCAGCATTTGTTTTTCAGCATCTTTATCCTTTACCTCACTCCTTCGCCTCCATCTCACACGCCACGCGCTTCTCCACATCTGCGAGAGTCGCTTTACCACTGGCCAGGCGTTCCTCACTCATGCGGGAGATCATGATGGCGGCACCGTGGTGCGGGGAGTATTTGCGTCGGTAGGACCAGCGATAGACGCAGTACACATGGCCTGACTTGTCGAAGGCGAGGCGCGGGTATTGGGCGGCGATGGTTTTCTGGTCGCCTGTGGGTTCGATGTTCAAGGGAGCGACTCCCGGCAAGCCTGAGTCACTTGGCAAATGCCTCTCCTTGGTGAGTGCGTTGGATGGGACGGCGAAGCTTAATGCTTCACTTCACCTTCCGGGCCGTGGGTGGGCGGGCGGAAGAAGAGGGCGAGGAGCACGATGCCGGCTAACGCCATGCCGGTGGGCACAAGGAAGAGCTGCTTGTAATCCACCACGCCACCGACGGTGTAGTGCGCGGCGAGGCGAGGGAAGAGCTGGCTGGCGACCACCATGCCGACGCCGAGGATGAGAAGGTTGAAGAGCCCCTGGGCGCTAGAGCGGATGTCCTTCGGAAAGACGGCATCCACAAAGATGTAAACGGTAACGAAAAAGAACGCGTAGCAGATGCCGTGAAGCACCTGGATGGCGATGATAAGCCAGGCGCTGTCGGGCGTGCCGAAGAAGGCAAAAACGCCGAATCGTGCCGCATGGCCGATGATGCCGATGATGAGGGTGATTTTCCAGCCGAGCTTTTTCAGCACAGAGCCGAGGATGAGCATGGTGACGATCTCCGCCACCTGGCCGATGCTGCTGACGACCATGCTCATATTCGCTGAAATGCCCACTCGTTGCAGGAAGCCATCAATGACGACGAAGTAGCCGTTGTGGATGGTGGAATCGATGAAGGTGACGATGAAAAGCACCAGCACAAAGGGCGTGCCGAGCAGTTTCACCGCCTTCAGCCACGCGACTTTGTCCATGCCTTCGACATCTTTACGCGGTGGAGTATGCGGCAGCGTGAGGCTGAAGGCCGCGAGCACAAAGCTGATGATGGCCGCGACGATGAAAACCCATTTGGTTTCTGCCGCGCCAGTCTGTTCACCCAGGAGGAAGATGAAGGGCCAGCTCACGACGATCCAGCCGATGGTGCCGCCCATGCGAACGAAGCCAAAGTCCTTGGCCGGGTCTTTGAGATTGGCAAAGGCGAGGGAGTTCGTCACCGAGATGGTGGGCACATAGAGCAGGCCATAAACGAGGAAGCAGCTAAAGAAGGTGGTGAAATCCGTGGCAAAGGCCGTTCCCAGTAGGGCGAGGCCGCCCACCGCGTGGCTGAAGGCCAAAAAGCGCTCGGCGCTGAAATTCCGGTCCGCGAATTGATTGCTGAAAAAGATGCCGACGAGCGAGGCGATACCGAAAACACTCCCCACCAGCCCTTGCTGCCCGGCGCTGAAGTTCAGCATGCCCATGTAGGAGAAGATTTTGATCTGCCAAGCCCCCCAGATAGCGATCTCGAGGATCATCATGAGGAAGAGCTTGAATTTAATGGATTGGCCGGTGGTGTCGCTCATAAGCGGCGGCGAGGCTAGGGAGACGGGGACAGCTTGGCAAGACAAAACAAGGCCCTGGATGGTGCTAACCGCCCGCCGGATGGATAAACTGTGACAGTGTTTGATACGAATGGCACAGGGCTTGCGCAAATAGCCTCGCATGGGCCGCAAAATTAGCCTGTGAACGGAGTTTTTCTTGTGCCCCGTTTGCTCCACGCTAAACCCGAAGGCTCTCTTTTTTCTCACCACCCCCACTCACCCGCTCCACGCCATGTCCGTCGTCTCCAAAGGTCTTGAAGGTATCGTCGCCGCTGAAACCCGTCTCGGTGAGGTGAAAGGAGCCGAGGGCGTCCTTTTCTACTGCGGTTACGACATTAACGAACTCGTCAAAGTCAGCTACGAAGAGGTCGTTCACCTGCTTTACTACAACCGCCTCCCCACCCAGGCCGAGCTGGATAAGCTCACCACTGCTCTCCGTGCCGAGCGTGAACTGCCCCAGGGCGTGATCGACTTCCTCAAGACCGCGCCGAAGACCGCCAAGCCCATCGACATCATGCGCACGGCCGTCTCCATGCTTGGCTGCTACGATCAGAAGCGCTTCGATATCGACATCGGCGAAAATCTCGCCAACGCCATCCGCCTCACCTCGCAGATCGGCGTCATCGCCGCCTACTTCCACCGTTCCCGCCAGGGTCTCGAACTTCCCCCCGTGCGCAAAGACCTCTCCGAGGCCGCCCATTTCCTCTACCTCATGAACGGTGAAGTCCCCTCCAAGGAGGCCGAGCGCACGCTGGACATCGCCTACATCCTGCACGCCGAGCACGGCTTCAATGCCTCCACCTTCACCGCCCGCGTTGTTGCCTCCACGCTGAGCGACATGTATTCCGCCATCTCCGCCGCCATCGGTGCTCTCAAAGGCCCCCTCCACGGCGGTGCCAACGAAGGCGTCATCCACATGCTCCAGGAAATTGGTGATCTCGACAAGGTGGACGCTTGGGTCGAGGAAGCCCTCGCCCAGAAAAAGAAGATCATGGGCATCGGCCACCGTGTTTACAAGGTGCTCGATCCCCGCGCCCCGCACCTTCGTGAGATGGCCATCAAGCTCACCGAGCAGCTCGGCGAGGCCAAATGGATCCAGATGTCCGAGCGCATCGCGACCATCATGCGCGAGCGGAAGAGCCTGAACGCCAACGTCGATTTCTACTCCGCCACGGTTTATTACAGCCTCGACATCCCCACAGACCTCTTCACGCCGATCTTCGCCATCGCCCGCATGAGCGGCTGGACCGCCCATGTGCTCGAGCAGTGGAGCGAAAACCGCCTCTTCCGTCCGCTGAGCGAATACGTCGGCAAGCCTTACGGCCAAAAAGTCGTGCCGATCAGCGAGCGCTGAGATTCCTGAGTCAGGAATCCCATGAAAGCCTCGCTGCATACGCTCCAACTCCGCGTGCCTTTTCGCATCGCGCATGGTGTTTCCTCCACGCGGCAGGTCCTCAGGCTTCAAGAAGGTGATCACATCGCCGAGGCTCCCTTTGTGCCGTATTACGCCGAAGATCCAGTGGAGACGCTGCGCGTGGTTTCACTACCCGTTTTGCCACCCAGGCTGCCTCGTGCCGCCTCGCTGGCCTTTAACCTCCTCCGGCATGACATCGTCTGCCAGGCGCAGAACATCCCGCTGAGGGCTTTCGCCGCTCAAAAGCTCGGTCCCGAAGGCACCACACCGCCTGCCTGCCACTCGCTCGGCATTCCTGAGGACCTGCATGCCTTTGGTGATCGCGTGGAGCAGCTCGCGAAGCAGTTTCGCGTGCTCAAACTGAAGCTTGGCTCCGGTGATCTCGGCCTCGATATCGCTACGGTCTCCATCGCTCGCTATGCCGCCCCTGAGGCGGATTTACTGCTCGATGTGAACGGCGGCTGGGACCCCGTCCAAGCTCCGGCGATGATCGAAAAGCTCGCCGAGTATCAGCCCGCCCTCATCGAGCAGCCCATCCATCACACCCACGGCGTCGAGGCCTGGGAGGATCTGCGTGCCCGCCTACCCGCACGTTGCCCGCCCATCTTTGCCGATGAAAGCGCCCAAAATGCCGACGACGTGACGGCGCTCGCCCCCTATGTGGATGGCGTGAATGTGAAGCTGCTCAAGTGCGGCAGTTTCGATGGAGCCATCGCCATGATCGCCAAAGCGAGAGCCGAGGGCCTCAAAGTCCTGCTCGGCTGCATGATCGAAAGCAGCCTCGGCACCACCGCCGCCGCTCACCTCGCCCCTTGGGCCGATTGGATCGATCTCGACGGCCACCTCCACATCGCCAACGACGACTTCTCCGGCCTCCACTTCACCTCCAGCGGCGAGTTGGAAATGCCCCCTCGTTCCGGCATTGGAGCTGTCCCCGCCTGACTTAGGACACGCTGATCAGACCACGAGGCCTACCGTGAGCTTCGACTGCCAGTCGTCGCTACGCTTTGAAATACCCGCTCAGCTCCGCTTCGAAGTGCTGGATGGCATTCTTGATCGGCAGTGGCACGCCACCACCGAGGGCGCAGAGGCTGGTTTGCTCCATCGTGTCGAGGAGGTCGGTTAGGAGTTCGCGGTCGATTTTGAAGGTGGTGTCGCCACGGGCTTTGGCGATGAGTTCTTTGCCGCGGGTGCTGCCGAGGCGGCAGGGGAAGCATTTGCCGCAGCTTTCGTCGGCGGTGAACTGGAAGAGGTGCTGGATGTATTCGATCATCGGCATCGACTCCGGGATGCTGACGACACCCGCGTGACCGAGGAGGAAGCCGGCTTTCTTGAAGCTTTCGAAATCGACGGTGAGCTGGGCGATGTGGCTCATCGGCACGATGCCGCCGAGCGGGCCGCCGATTTGAATGGCTTTGATCTTCGATTTGAAGCCGCCAGCGAGGTCGATGACGGTTTGCAGCGGCGTGCCCATGGCGACTTCATAGATGCCGGGCTTCACGAAATGGCTGTCGAGCGAGAGCAGTTTTGGGCCAGTGGACTGCGGCGTGCCGATCTGCGCGTAGCCTTTGCCACCGAGCGTGAGGATGGCGCGGAGGTTGGCGAAGGTTTCGACGTTGTTGACGATGGTGGGCTTGCGATAGAGGCCCTCATTTACCGGGAAGGGCGGACGCGTGCGCACTTCCGGGCGCAGGCCTTCGATGCTGGCGAGCAACGCGGTTTCCTCGCCGCAGATGTAGGCTCCGGCGCCTTTGATGGTCTTCAAAGCGAAGTTGAAGCCGGTGCCGAGGATGTTTTGGCCAAGCAATCCGGCCGCATGCAGGTCCGCGATGGCTTGGTTGACGATGGTGACGCTGTCCGGATACTCGGCGCGGATGTAGAGCACGCCGGTCTCCGCTCCGGAATACCAACCAGCCACCATCATGCCGAGCAGCACGCTGTGAGGCTGCTTTTCCATGAGGTATTTGTCGATGTAGGCACCGGGATCGCCTTCGTCGGCATTGCAGACGACGTATTTGACCGCGCCCTCGGCCGCACGGCAGCCGGCCCATTTGATGGAAAGTGGGAAACCCGCGCCACCGCGACCGCGCAGGCCGCTCTCCTTCAATTCGGCAGCGAGAGCATCGCGAGTGCCTTCGGTGATGAGTTTCTTGAAGGGCGCGTAGTAGTCTTCGATGCCTTCAAACTTTGCGGTCAAAATCGCAGGCTGGAGGTGCGAGACGACGGCGTAACGATCTTCGGCATCGCCTTGGCCTGTTTTGAAAAGATCGCTCAAAGCGGCGTCGCTTTGGCCGGAGTAGTTTTTGCCTTGGTATTGCAGCGCCGCGCCTTCGTGGCAGCGACCGAGGCAGCAGATGTGACCGATCTCTTCTTTGGCAAAGTGGCCTTCCAGTGTGTGATGCAGCTTGTCTTGCGTTCCGGCGCACAAGCAGGCGCTGCCGTTGCAGACGAAGACTTTTTTGCCCTCGTTTTCCTTCTTCATGAAGTCGTAGAAGGACACCGCGCCGAGAGTGATGGCATCGCCAAAGAGGTGATCCTGGCCCATTTGGCGGACGAGATCATTCTTTTCGGCCGTGCCGTGTTTTTCGGCGGCATCGACCATGCGTTCGAAGACGTTTTTTTCGATGCCTTTGCGGAAGGAGAGGGCGCTGAGGTTTTTGGACATGCAGTAGAGGGTGCAGTTATACGAGGAGTCGCGAACTTTTGCACGACTGAAATGAATCCTTCCATGCTCTGCGTATAGGATTATCCGCTCATGTCCGACTCCCCGAATCCCGCCGCTGCTCCTTCCGCCTATCCCTCGCCCACGCCTTCCACCGCGCCGTGGTGGCAAACGGAAGACTGGAAGGCGGTTTTTGCCGCGCTGCCGATCTTGATCGCGGTGGCCTCTGGTTGGGTGCCGGTGCTGTGGATGATGTTT
>JBILVU010000229.1:0-5937 GCA_044370285.1 Prosthecobacter sp. | reverse complement strand
CGTCGGCATTCTCGCGTGCGGTATCGGTGCGACGAGTGTGCGCGAGTGGTTGCCGAAAGGCGCGACGTTTCCGAATCCGCCGACGCTGGTGAGTCGCGTGGAGCAGCTTCCAGATGGCAAGTGGGCCAGCAAAGGCGCGGCGTATGAGGCTTTCATCGCGCGGATGAAGTCGGTGGGGCAGCAGGGTTTCCGCGCGGTGCTTTGGCATCAGGGCGAGAGCGATGCGAATCAGAAGGACCCGACGCGCACGCTGTCGGGAAAGCTTTACCGCGAGTGCTTGGAGAAAATCATCCGCGACTCGCGTCGCGACATCGGCTGGAGCGCGCCGTGGTTCGTGGCGCAGGCGAGTTATCACGTGCCCGGCGATGAAGGCAGCGACGACATCCGCGCGGCTCAGGCTTCACTTTGGAAGGATGGCCTCGCATTCGAAGGTCCCGACTCCGATGCGCTGAAAGGCAAACTCCGCGAGCGCGATGGCAAAGGCGTTCACTTCAGCGGCGAGGGTTTGCGCGTTCATGGCGCGAAATGGGCTGAGAAAGTGCTGCCGTGGCTCGCCAAGCAATGGACCGAGCCTCGCCAGGCGCACGATGGCACGGAGTGGAGTGACTTTGCGCAGCTCCCCGAATGTCACAGCCTCGGCTGGGTGAGCGCAAACGTGCAGACGAAGGACACGAAGAGCTGGAACGGCGTGCTCGACGAAGCGAAGTGGGGCACGCCCGATCCGCAGCAAGTCGTGAGCCGCAACTGGGACTGGAAAGTGAGCGAGGCGCAGTGGCGCGAGGCTGTGAAGCAAAAAGGCGAAGGCAGGCGCGAGGAAGTGAGATTCGATCTTTGGCTGCCAAAGGACCTCCAAACGGCTCGCGGCATCGTCGTGATGTCCGGCCACGGCAGCGGCGAAGGCCTCTTCAAGCGTGCTGACCTGCGAAAGCTCGCGCAGGAGCTGGGCCTCGCCTTGGTCAAGTTCACCGGGAATCCGATGCAGCGCGGCTTTTGGCCTCAAAGCCTGCTTTTTGAGCATTTGGTGCATGTTGGCGAAAAAAGCGGCCATCCCGAGCTACAACACGCGCCGCTCTTTCTCTACGGCCACTCAAACGGCACCGGCTTCTCCGCTATTTTCACCTCGTATGTGCCGGATCGCGTGTGGGGCTGGGTTTCGATGCGTCCGGGCATCACGTTTCAAGTCTATCAGCCCGGAGCCGCGCAAGTGCCCGGCCTCGTCATCTTCGGCGAAGACGATCCCTTCCTCGCGCGACCTTCCAAAGAAGAAAATCTCGCCGTCGTGCCTGCCCTGAGAAAAAACCATCGCGCCATCTGGAACACCGCCGTCGAGCCCAAGACCGGCCACGGCCCCGGCGAAAAGACCTGGCCGCTCGTGTTCAGTTTTCTGCGCCACACCTTCACCGCCCGCGTCCCGGCTGATGCGGACGCGAAAAACGGCCCCGTAAAGCTCCGCCCGCTCACTCTCGAAAGGGGTCATCTCGGCCAAAACTGGCAGACGAAGCCCGGCGGCTATCAAAAGCTCCCCACCGCACCCTTTGCCGAATTCACCGACGACAAATCCACCGCCTCCTGGTTGCTCAATGCCGACTATGCGAAGGATTGGCAGCAGTTTCAAAGCATGGGGGAGATCAAGAAGTAGAACACATTCATGAACCGCCGCCATTTCATCGTCAGCGCCTCAGGAACACTCGCCGCGTCTTTGCTTCCGGCTTCAGCAGCCAACACGAAAAAGAAGACGGTCTGGGGCATTGCCGAGCTTTGGCAGTGGCTCTATGAGAAGCAGCAGACCAGCGGACACGACTCCGCAGACTGCCTGCAAGCGCATCTCGATCACGGCATCCGCCATGTCATGTGGGCGCTCGGCCGGAGCACGCTGGATTACCAGAGCGCGTTGCCCACTTCGACGATGTATGTGGGCGATACACGGCCGGAGACAAAAGTGATCGGCGATTCATTCCGCCACGAGTGCTCGCTGCGTGCCGCGCTCGCCTTTTCGGAGAAGAACGACATGGTCATCTACGGTCGGCTCGGCATGAACCGCCATTACGGCGACGCACTCGGCGGTGGTTTGCGCTCCCAATACATCGCCGCGCATCCCGAGTGGATGGAGCGGCATCGCGGTGGGCAGGTGGATGGCACCAAGGTCAGTTTTGCCATTCCCGAGTATCGCGCCGAGCGCATCGCCGTGCTGCTGGAGGTCGCGCAAATCGGTGTGCACGGCCTTTGCCTCGACTTTTGCCGCCAGCCGCCCATCGCCCGCTATCATCCGCAGATCCTCGATTCTTGGCTGAAGGCAGGTCACGCCGATCCGCGCCAGATGCGCACCGGCTCGCCCGAGTTTCTCGAATGGGCGCAGCATCGCGCGGAATTCGTGAACCTCTTCATGCGCGATCTCCGCGCCCAGCTCAGCGAGTTGGAAAAAACCACGAAGCGCAAGGTGCCGGTGATGGTCCGCATCCCCGAGGCCACGCTCGATTTGAATTTGATGGAAGGCCTCGATCTCCGCACTTGGCTCAAAGAAGGCTGCGTGGATGAAATCGCTCTCGATCCGCTGTGGATCTGGGACTTCGAGTATCCTGATACCGCCAGTCCCTATGTCGAACTGGCCCGCTCCCATGGTGCCAAGATTCATGGCGGTGCCAATACCGTCACTGGAATAGGCGTCACGGCCAACGCACGCGGCTTTCTCGAACGGATCGCCCGAAACTACTATGAAGGCGTGGACGGCATCGCGCTCTTCCAGACAGACGCGGCTTTTCTCGATCCTGCGCTCAAAGCCCTGCTCGGCCCCTTGTTTCCACATCTCGCCGATGCGGCCGCCGTCTCCGAAAAGCTCGCTATGGCACGTAAAATGCAGCCGCAGATCAGCGAGAGCGAGCGTCACTTTGGTCTGGACAATCACAGCCTGCTTCCGCAACTCGGCAGAGCGCCCCGCCTCAGTCTCGACACTCTCTAAACTCCCGCCTCCATCCTCATGCGTAAATCCAAAGTCCTCGCCAAGCTCCGCGCTGGCAAAGTCGCCCGCATCTGCTGCACCGGTTCGCCCATCGCCTTCTTTCCCGCCGTCGCGGCGCATTATCATTACGACGGCATCTGGCTCGATGGCGAACACCGCGCCTGGGAGGCTCGCGAGATCGAAACCATGCTCGGCCGTCATCATGCCGCCGACATCGACTGCATGTGGCGTCCGCCCACGAAGGAAAAAAACGGCCTCTACCGCCTCCTCGAAGACGGTGCGGCCGGTTTGATGATCCCGCACGTCGCCACCGCCGATGAAGCCCGCACGCTCGTCAGCGCGATCAAATTCCCGCCCCTTGGCGACCGCGGCTTCTGCGGCGGCGGACGCGATGCCGACTACTGGATCGGAAAACCTGCCGACTACACCGATCAAGCGAACCGCGAGACCTTCCTCACCGTCCAAATCGAAACCCCGCAGGCCCTCGCCAACGCCGAAGCCATCGCCGCCGTCCCCGGCGTGGACATTCTCTTCCTCGGCCCCGGCGACATGTCCCTGCGCCTCGGCTGCACGCCCGGAGTCAATGATCCCGTCATGATGGACGTGCAGAAGCAAATCGCCGCCGCCTGCAAAAAGCACGGCAAGGCCTGGGGCCGCCCCGTCGGCACCGCCGCCGATGCCAAAACGCTCATCGACCTTGGCGCTCAATTCATCGTCCACGGTGCCGAATTCAGCGCCGTCTGCGCCCACTTCGCCGCCTGCTCCGCCGACTTCGATTCCATCCTCGGCGAAGTCGCCGGTGCGCCTGCGATTCCTGAGGGCAAAACCTACTGAGCGGAGCGCAGGTAATGACAAGGTTCGTTGAGAAGCCGTGGGAGGAGGTTTCGTTACACTTCCTGATTCTCCATGAAGCACTCCTACCTCACCGCTCTCCTCGCGTTCATCACTCTCGGCTGCTCGTCACTTTCCGCCGCCGACTTCCGGCTCGCATCGGCGCTCTCGGACCATATGGTGCTTCAGCGTGAGAAACCGGTTGCCGTCTGGGGCTGGGCGGAAGCGGGTGAGAGCGTGACGGTTTCCTTTGCGGGTCAGTCGAAGTCCGCCTCGGCGGGCACGGATGGCAAATGGTCGCTGAAGCTGGATGCGCTCGCGGCGAGTGAAGAATCTCGCACGCTCGTCGTCACGGGAAAGGACGGCCACAAGCTCGAGGTGAAGGACGTGCTCGTTGGCGAGGTCTGGCTCGGCTCGGGGCAGTCAAACATGGCGATGGCCGTGGCGGGTTGTTACCACTTCGATGCTGAAAAAGCCGCTGCGAAATATCCACTGATCCGTCATTATCGCGAAAGCTCCGGTCCCGCAGAGCAGCCGCAGGCCGAGGGCAAAGGTGCATGGCAAACATGCACGCCGGACACCGTCGGGGGCTTCTCTGCCGCGCTGTATTTCTTTGGTCGCGAGATTCACAAAGAGGTCGGCGTGCCCGTCGGCCTCATCAACACGTCCGTTGGCGGCACGCCCATCGAGTCGTGGGTCGCCGCCGAAGTGCAGTCCTCCGATCCCGAGACGAAGGCGAACTATGACACGCGGCTCGAGGCACACCGGAAGTTCGATCCCGCGCAAGCGCCCGCTTTGCATCAAAAGCAGCTCGCCATCTGGAAAGCCGCGTCGGAGAAGGCCAAGGCCAACGGCACGCCCTTCGTCGTCCCCGCGCCGAAGGACCCGCTCGCGATGTGGAAGCTCAAAGGTGGCCCCAGCGGCCTCTTCAACGGCAAAGTGGTCAATCTCGTGCCTTACACGCTGCGTGGAATGCTTTGGTATCAAGGCGAAGGCAATGCCAACAGCAATCCCGGCCTCTATCACAAGCAGCTCACACAACTCGTCACGAGCTGGCGCACGCTTTGGCAGGACAAAATGCCCTTCGCGTGGGTGCAGTTGCCAAACTACACCGCGCCCGGCGAAGGCTGGCCCCGCGTGCGTGAATCCATGCTGAAGACGCTCGCCCTGCCCAAAACCGGCATGGCCATCACCATCGACCTCGGCGATGCGAAGGACATCCATCCGAAGAACAAGCAAGATGTCGGCAAGCGCCTTTCCTACTGGGCACTCGGCACCGTTTATGGCAAAAACGTCCCTGCCACCAGCGGCCCGCTTCCCGCAGACACCAAAATCAGCGGCAACTTCATCACCATCTCCTTCAAACATACCAACGGTGGCCTGAAATCCATCACCGGAGGCCCGCTCACCGGCTTCCAAATCGCCGCTGCCGATCAGCAGTGGAAGCCCGCCGAAGCCAAGATCGTCGGCGAGACGGTCGTGGTCAGCAGCGCTGAGGTCGCTCAGCCCGTCGCCGTTCGTTACGCATGGAAAGACTGGCCCGACTACAGCCTCGCCAACGGCGCTGGATTGCCAGCATCGCCATTCCGCACGGATGATTGGCCTGTGCCTGCAGCGAAGAAGTGAGGGCACAAGTTATTTAAAAAGGAACAACGAATGAACATTATGAAGACGATTACGCGGGCTCTAACGTGTTTGCTGCTCGCATCGCTCACCGCGCTGCACGCCGCCGAACCACTCCCAACTCCTGCCGCTCTGTGGAAGGACTACGCCCCCAATCAGGGCGACTTCAAGGAGGAGGTCGTGAAGGTGGAAACGAAAGACGGCATCTTCAATCGCGACTCTTACATCAGCGCCTATGTGCTCGGTGAGGAGGTTCGTGTTTATTGCCGTTACCGAGTGAAGATGGGTGCGACGAAGGCTCCGGGCCTGCTGGTGGTGCATGGTTGGATGGGGGCGCCGGAGCCGGACAAGAAGTATGTCGAGGATGGCTGGGCGGTGATGGCGCATGACTACTGTGGCAGGACGGGAAGCCGGCCTCACTTCACGAAGTATCCGGAGAAGCTGCGGCACGGAAACATGGATCGCACGGTGGCAGGACCGGCGCGGGCGAAGGACTTGGATGGAAACGAAATCACCGATCCGAAGCA
>JBILVU010000032.1:0-51967 GCA_044370285.1 Prosthecobacter sp. | reverse complement strand
CAGGTTAAAAACCTGTTCCACTTTCTTCACGGCGTCACGAGGCGGGCTTCGACACGGTAAAAGCGGGCAGTTAGCGAGGTCGGATCGTTTACGGTGATGGGGGAGCCGGTGCCGAGTTGATCGGTGCCGATGGCGGTCCAACTAGTGAGGTTGTCGCTGGCGAAGACGCGATACCAGCGGTTCGGGATCGTGGGGAAGGTCACGTCGAAGCCGCTGGTGGCTTTGATGACGAGAGGCTGGTAGTTGTCGCTTTGCGAGGGGCTGAGGCCGAAGATGAATTCGCTGAGGTTGTCGTAGCGGTCGCCGTCGGTGTTGCCGGTGTTGCCATTCGCGCCGGTGCCGTCGGTGTTGAGGAGGTTGTTGGCGGCTTCCCAGGCATCGGGGAGGGCGTCGCCGTCCACGCTTTCACTCAAAGTCGGGCCGGTTTCGAAGCCGAGGTCGAAGGTGGCGCCGTTGGTCAAAGCGAACTCGACTTGCTGGGTTTGCGCTTGGTTGCGCATGTTCAGCGTGTCGAAGGTGATGACGGGATCGTCGTCGATGGCGCTGGGGTTGTGCGTGGTGCCGGTGATCTGGCTCACGTAGGTGCGCACGGTGGTATCCGGGGCGAAATTGGTGAGCGAGACGACGCCGCCACTGCTGCTGAGCGGCCCGAGATGCGTCTGGCCTTTGAAGAGCAGGTTTTGCAAATGCGGACTGAGGCCGTGACGCTGGTAAAGGGTCGTCACGCCGCCGGTGAGGGCAAAGCTGGCCCGCAACGCATTCGCACGAGGAGCGAGCGTGATCGTTTTGGCGATCTTGCCGTCGGCGCTGGTGAAGGTGAAGCCGTTGATCGTCGCGGTGGCGGTATAGAGATCGTTGTTGTAAGCGATGCTACCGGCAAACCAGTCTTTGAAGCCGCTGGTGCGATAGCTGCCCACCGCGCCGTTGATGACATTCACCGCGCCTTCTTCTTCGGTTTCAAAGCCGGAGTAGCTGTGCGGATTGCCGACGACTTGCAGCACGCGACCGGTGGTCAAATCGCGAACGAAAGCACAGGTCATGCGGCCACCGATGCGCTCGAACATCGCAAAGACGCGGTCGTTGAAGAGCAGATGCTCGTTTTCGCCATCGAGATCGGCGTCTTCGCTCGTGGCATTCGTTGAGTTGGAAAGCAGCGCAGCATTCGCGGCCCATTGCGACACTCTCTTATAAACAGCAGCCCAGCGGAACTGGCTTTGCGCGGCCTTGGAGAAGCCCGCAAGGCTGTTGTTGCTCGTGTCGGGATACAAATACTCGCCAGTGCTAAATTTCGACAAATCAGCCACAGGTTGATCATGAAAGGCGGTGAGCCACATCGAGCCGTGGAAGGCGTTTCGAGTCAAAAAGCCGAGATTCGGGTCCGCGACGGCCAAAGTGGTGCCTGCCGTCCATGCGTTGTTCGCGAGGCCGGAAACGCCTACGCGGCCAAAGGCACCCGGAAGAGCCACGCTGGGTCTCACATTGAAGATTTTGCCATTCAGACCTTCTTCGCGGCCTGGCTGACCGTTGAACCAGTTGTCGTAGTTTTCCTGCGTGGCGTAGTGGACGAAGTCCTTACTCACCAGCGGCAGGGTGGGCGTGCTGCGCACCACAGCAGGCCACACCTCAGGCGTGCCATCGCGATTCGAATCGATCTCACCCGCGGCGATGGCCTGTGGCGTGGTGATTTGGATCCACGGGCGACTGGCCATCCACGCGAGATTGATGTCGTAGGCATCGGCATTGGCCTTCGAGACAAAATCACTCCAATCACTGCCGAGGATCACGACTTGATCCTGTGTGCCGCTGCGGGCCTTGCGGCTCAAAAGCTCACGCAGACTGGTGTTGAGCCCGCCATCGGTGTTTTGAAAGCGGAACTGGCTCGGCTGGTCATTGATGACGAACATTTTGAGGCCGCTGCCGCTGTCATTGATTCGGTAGCCGTCATTGCCGAGGCTGCTCGTGCGACCATACCACTTCTCCATGTGCCGCGTCTGGTCGATGAAGGTGTAGCCAAAGCCGCAGGCGCTGATGATGCCGAGCGTGCTGCTGCTCAGCACACGCTCCGGCGGGTAAAACACGCTCGTGGAAGGTGCCGCACCGTAGATCTGCGTCATCGCCGAGGCGGCATCGGCCACATTTGTCTGCGTGTAGCTCTGGGGGAAATAATTGAGGATGTGATCGCTGAACGTGGTGCCGGTGAATTTCACCACGCCGCCACCGGCGAGCGCGGTGAGGCGTGTATTCAAAGCAGGGCCATCACGCCAAGGCTTGTTCACCGCTGGATCGACCTTCGCCCACTGGATGGCACTGCCGAGCTGTGGAGTGATGTGCATGGCGAGCGGTGATGCGTAAGCCTGATGCACATCCAGCGGGCGATACCAGCCACCACCCGCACCATTGTTCAGCAAGGCATGGATTTCATTCCCAGCCATGAGCGGGCGGCTTTCGTGCATGAGACTGGCCACTTTCACACGCTTCCACATGTCATTCGTGCCGCTGGGGCCGAACCAGGCTTTCAAGACACTGCCCGCACCTGCGATCTCCGTTTGCGCACGCCAGTGGTCGCTGGCGATCCAGTCGTCGAGAATGCTGTCACGGATGTCGCTGCGACCGGCGAGATCACCGGGGCCGCGCGTGGGTGTGTTTTGCGTGCCGTCTTTGGTGGTAAAGACCTGGTAGTTCAGCGTGCTGGCATCGCCATTCCATCCGGCGTCGAGCAGCGCCTTGCGGCTGATGCTGAACTCCACGGCGTCCATGGCGCTGCTATACCATGATTTTTTGAAGCCATCCGCCTCCGCCTGACTGCGACGCACCACGCCGAAGGGCGTGAGGTCCTGATTAATGCTCGTGCTGTTGCTGGCGACGTTCGTATCGACATACACCGCGCCGTTGTCCGTGCTGTAGGCGGCCACGCAGACCTCCCACCTCATGTTCGTGCGCGTGTCGATGGTATCTGGAAGCGCCGACTCGCCGACGGTGGGCGAGTTGAAGTCGATGACGACATAAAGATCGAGGTTTCCTTCCTCAGCGAGCGCCTTGAGGTCCTGGAAGTCGGCGCGGAAGTAAAACAGGCCATCGCCGCCATTCGTCACCGCACCGCCATCATGCGCGTAGAAGGCCACGAGGTCGCGGCTGCTGTCAAAGCCGTCATTGGCGCGGTAAATGTCGGTTCCTTGGTTGTTCGTGCCGTCGCCGTTGTATTCATCCAGCATGATGAGGTCGTCGATGGCCCAGTCCGTGAACTCACGCGTGTTTGTCACGCCGCCGACAATCACTGGCGTTTGCGGACCGATCACGATCTGCCCTGGTGGTGGCGGCGTGACGTTGTTTGGCTCCATCGGGTTCGTGCCATTCGTCAGCTCTTGAAGATTGCTGAAACCATCCGTGTCTGGATCACCCGCAGGACCATTGACGGCCAAAGCTGTGCCATTTCGCAGGCTCACGGTGCCATTGTCGAGCGAATCGAGGCCGTAACGCACCTCCCAGCCATCGGTGAGGCCATCGCCATCGGTGTCGGCCTTCAGCGGATCGGTTTCGGTCCAAATTTCGCCCGCAGCCCACACGCGATTGTTATCCACATCGCCGTCGATAAGTCCGTTGCCGTTTTTGTCCTCGCCGGTGCCATCGCGGGCACCATCGCCATCGGTATCGGCGTTGTTCGGGTCGGTCTCGGTCCAGATTTCGCCGGGATCACGCACCTTGTTCGGCCAGTTGCGTGCCGTCGTCGGTGCATCGCCGGGAGCGAGGCTCGCGCCGTCGCCATCGAGCCATCCGTTCTTGTTGGCATCTTCAATGCCGTCCTTGATGCCATCGTCATCGCTATCGGCATCATCAGGCTTCGTCGTGGAGCCGCGCAGCAGCCTCGAGCGATCACCACCTTCGGCGGCGGTGTTCACGCCGGGCACCTTGTTGAGGTTGTCGAGCGTGTTGAAGAAGGGCGGGTCGATGTCACCGCGGAAATTCGTCACGCCATCGCCATTCGTATCGGCATTCAAGATGGTGCCAAAGTCATACACACCATCCGAATCGGCATCCGTGAAGGTTTCGCTGGCCTCGCCGACATCGTGCGCGCCGTTGTTGTTCGTGTCCGTCCAGTCAAAGACGCCGTTTCCAGTGCCAGCGATCGGCGAGCCGAAGCCTGTGTCCGAAAATGACTCACCAATGACGAGTGCGAGACGCCAGCCGACTTCGAGAGCATCCGGCAGGCCATCGCCATCGGTGTCGGGATTGCGCGGCTCCGTTTTGCCAAAGGCGTTCGCGATGTGGACCTCGCCGTTGGTCCATTGCTCGGCGTTGGGCTTGTAGCGCGGATCGGTGCTCGGGAAGCCGTTTGGCAGAGGGGTTGCGGTGCCTTCGTCGCTGTCGAGCAATCCATCATCATCGTCGTCCGGGTCCGCCGCGCTCGCGGGGACGACTTGGCGAAAAAAAACGCGAGCATTCCGTGTCTCGTGGTTCTCGTTGCCATTGTCGAAAACGGTCGCGGTGAACTGGAACTCGCCCTGCTGCATCGCTGACCATTCCCACTCCCAGAGCTTGTTGCTGCCGTCGATGGTCGTCGTGGGCCCGCTGAGTGTCATAGGGCCGTTGTTGACGTTCAAAACGACCGAATCGGCCGCCACGGACGTGCTGACGCGAATGGTGAATTTCCGCTGATCCGCCGTGGGTGACACCACATCGGGCAAAACGATCTCAAAGGGCTTCCCGGAGTTGTCGAGCTCCGGCGGGTTCACGATGCTGATGCGAGGAATGATGCTCGGCTCCGCCTTCACAAGCCGTGTGGCCAGCAAATCGGGATTCGGCGATGGGCGATCATGCGTGACCTCGATGCGATGCAGGAAGTCCGGCTGGTCATTGTAGAGATTCGGCAAGGTGAAGGCGAGCGAGTGATACTCGGACGTTTCGTCGTAATTGATCGTGTAGAGGTCGCGGGCGTAGCTGGTGTATTGATTCGTCTCGCTGGAGCCGATGCGGATGGTGAAGCGATCCCGCAACTGCGTGCCCGTTAGGCCATCGGCGAGCGCTTTGGAGAAGTACACCTTCATCACATAGCCCGCGCCGACGAGATCGCCGTCATTCGGCGGCCAGGCGACGAACATGCGGATGTTTGGCCCGGCGCAGTTCACCACGCGGTTCACGGTGGTGTAGTGACCGTTCACATCGCTGAGGGTGAAGTCCTTGAAACCAGCGCTGCTGAGCTCACGCAGACGCACTTTGATCGTGGCGGTGCCATCGGCGGGGATGTTGGCGTAGTTGAATCGCCATTCTTTGGTGTAGGCGGCATTCGTCGGCTCCACGCTCGGCGTGACCTCGGTGGCCTTCACCCAAGCTGTGCCGAGAGTGGCATCCCACACGCCGTTCTCATTCAAATCGGTGTAGGTCTCGTTGGTGTCGCGTGTGCCATTGCGATTTCCGTCCGTGAAAGGCTCAAAGCCGCCACCATTGCCGTTTTGGCCGCGCGTGATGCTGTCATCGTTGCTCGCGCTGTTGTCGTCGATGTGATACCACACCTCCGTCACGCTCGGGTCCGTGCGCACGACCACGCCATACTCGCTGCCGCCCACGGTGTCATTGTCCGCCGCCGGAAAGCGCACCTCGCCGAGCGGACGCTGCGCATCATAGTAGAACGACTGCGTGAAGGTGTTGTAGATGCTCGCCTTGCCGCCGCGATTCAGGAAGGCACGCGCCCGGATGACGTGCATGCCCTCGCTTAGGCCGGTCTGTGTGACGCCGTAATCATTGTGCGGGCGGATGTCCAGCGTGGCGAGGTTCAGCGCGTTCGTTTCAAAGGTGGTCATCATCTTCTGCTTCCGCGTCACCGCGTCCGCATTGCCCGGCCACCAGCTCGGTGCGGCTTCTTTATAGATGCCGATCTTGTACTTCGATGTGGCGGTGAAATCCCCCGGCAACGGCGTGGCGCTCCACCAGTCACTCGTGCCGCCATCGTCGTTGTGGCGGTAATTCATCTCGACGACCTTCGTGCTGCCATTGCCACGACCAGCGGCACCTTCGGGGTTCGATCCATCGGTGGTGTAATAAAGGAAGGCTTTGTAGCCGCCGCCGACGCTGTTCGCCTTCACCCACATCTCATTGCGCGAGGCATCGTATTGATTGCGGGCCGGCGTGAGGTTTCCGACCGGCGCGGCGGGATCATGGTAGATAAACGCGGCCGTATTCGCGTCGATGAATTTCGGCGAGGTGCCGTTCACGACTGTCGAAGTGGTGAAAGTCTCCGCTCCCGCGCTGCCGGTGCTGTTTCTCGCGGTGTCCTTCGCCGCGAAAAGCTCCGGATGCACACGGCTGATGAAATTCGGCTGCTCGTAGCCGAGGAAAGTGTCCGTGGCGATGGCGGGCGGATTATCGCGGAAGGAAGGATCCGCATTGCCGACGGGGCGGGTGCCATTGAGGTCGATGCCGCCATCCAGCTTCATGAGCACATTTTCCGCTGAGCCATCCACACGGGCCACAAAACGCACGCCGCTGGTGCTGGTGACACGCGGAACGATGGCCGTGTAGGTGTAGTCGTTCACATTCGCATCCGCAGGCAGCACGGGGCGTGAAGGCTCGGGCAGCGTGTTGCCATTGAAGGCCCTATCGCCATTCGGGCCGTCCTTGCGCCTCACGGTCACGGTGCCAGCCTCGACCCCATTTTGCGTGATCGTGATCGGCCTGCCGCCATGGTTTCTCCACAGCTCGGATGGATCAGGATTCTTCCACGAGAACAGGAAGTAGCCGCCCGCAGGCAGCACCGTCGAAGACAGCTCCTCTTTGAATTTGTAGAAGCCTCCGCCGTAGGTCGAGTAGTTGTACAAATAGGCTCCAGTGGGGAAAGCGCTCGTAAAGCTGCGGGCCGTGCCAGCGCTGTAATTGTCACTCAGCATCACCAGCAGCGTCACGCCATCCGCATCGCTCATGCTGCCATTCTCGCGCTTATCGAGCCGCTCCCACACGACGACATCCGCATCGCTGAAACGACCGAGTTGATACCCGCGTGCAAACTGCTCATGCACGTAGAGCAGGTTCGGCACGCGACCATCGCCCCACTGGCCGATGAAGGAGGTGTTGGAATGACGTGGAAACGCGCCGCCGCTCTCGCCAAGCGTTTCTGCCTGGTAATTCCCATCCGTGTAGAGCAGCCCCAGCCCATCACGCAGGAAGTAAAACGCATGCTGCAGCTCCTTCCGCGCCGCGTAGTCGCTGTCATGACTTTGCGCATGAGTCACACCCTGATTGGCAGGGAAACCGCCCACGCCCGCCCAATCGTAGCCTTGCAGGCCGCTCGATGGATTGCCAAGGCGGCTATTGAGCTGGCTGCGCAGATCATTATCGACCAACCGCATCCCCGAATCAATGAACGGCCCGTAAGCAGGCGGCTCGCCCAAGTGCTCGCCGAAGACCATCGCGTCATCGCGGCCTTGGTGGATGTTAAAAACACTATCGCGATGGTTCGTATCACTGAACCCACGCGTGATGTTGAACTGCCGCTGCACCTGCCCGTTGTAGCCGTAATCCGAAGAGTCCTTGTCCACGCCAAATGTCGCCCCGTAAAAATCCGCGCGAATGTGCTTCACCGCATCCAGGCGCAGACCATCCGCTTTCGTGCGATCCATCAGCCAGCGAGCCGCACGGTTCAGGTAGTCCTCCACGAGCTCCTCATAGTAGGCCTTGTTCGCATTCAGCAGCTCCGTCGTGATGCCATTCCCCGGCCCAAAGCCCACATACGTCCCGTTTGGCAGATAGCAGTATTGCTCCGGCCGCAGCAGATCGCGCACAAACTTGATCTTCGGAGCCGTGGAGCCCTCCGTGAGGCCGTGGTTGAGATTCGTCGGCCCCGGCTCCTGCGCGATGTCGATGAGATCCGCGAGTCCGAGATTCTGAATCTGCCACGCATCGCTCCACGAGCGCGTGTTGTCCCATTTTCGGTAAAAGCCATCCTGCGTGCGGCGAAGATGAAAATCCTCCGGCACCATGCCTGGGTAGAGATCGATCGGCGTGTTTTCATTGAAGCCCGGCACATCGAAAGCGCGGTGATTCATGATGTTGTCAAAATACACACGAATCCCAAACCGATGCGCCGTCTCCACGAGCCGAATCAACTCCGCCTCCGTCCCATACCGCGTCCTGACCGAGTTCCGCTGATTCTTCGACCCCAGATCAAACGGGTCCCACATGTCATACCCCACCGAAAGCCCCCCCGAGCCTTTCGTCGGCGGCGGCAGCCAAAGCGACGTATAACCGGCTTCGGCGAGTTCCGGCATCTTCACCGTAATCTCCGCCCATGAGGTGTTGAAGTACTGCAACATCGTCTCCGCACGGGCGGAGAGGGTGAAGAGCATCAGGAAAACGAAAAGATACCGTGGCATGGGGGTGGCGAGCCAGTGTGAGACAAACAGGGAAGAGAAAATATCAAAAATCCACGCACTCGGGAGGTTGGGCCGGGCTTTTGACCCGGCGATGATGCCGGGCGGCCCGCGAGCTGTCAGCTAGAGAGATGAATAACTTCTTGCAGGCTTCGGGTGGACGATCAGCATGAGTTCCTGATGAAATTCATACTTCTCTCGGTTTTGACCCTTGTAGCCACGGCTCTCTTTGTGCAGGGACAAACACCACGCCCAGTAGATGCAACCCCGGTTTCGACCACCGTTCCGCTCCTGCCTATCAAGCTAGGTTTCGATGCTGGTGCGCCTCGCGGAGGTCATTACTTCGCCATTCGTCCCGAGGTGCCACCGCAGTCACCTTTGTTCCCTAACTTGGGCTGGACCATTCTTCGTAACGACCGGCTGGAACTGGATGCTAACGCCAAAAATCTGGTCTCGATTCGGATCCCTGCATCCCAACCTGGAAGGTACAAAGTCTTTTTGAGGGCTTACGTTAACGAGCGTTACGAACGCATCAGCAACCTCATCGAGTTCGACGTCGATGCGGATTTGAAAGGTCGTCCCAAAGCTCCACCGGGTGCCATCCCAGTCAAACCGGGAGACTCCATCCTCGGCAAATATGCCTCACTCCCAGCCAAGGACTTGCTGAAGCTCTCTATCGAGAAGCTGACAGAAAGAGACTTCATCATCACCCGCCCCAGTTTGCCCCCTGGGGTCAACTGGGGCGATCTATCGTGGGTAATGACTTTGGACGGGAGAGAGTTGAGTAGCGTCGGTGCGCCTGAGATGGTGTACAAGCCCTTCCTCACTGAAAAGGGAACCTACGAGGTGCATCTCCAAGCTCGTATCGGTAAGCGTGTGACTGATGTCAGCGAACGCATCAAGTTTCGTGTCCTTCGCTGAATGAACCGACAATCCGAAGGCTTTGGTGACGGCACTAGTCCCTTATGAAATACTAGCTCTTGGGTGGTTAGGCCGGACTTTTTGACTCCGCGATGATGCCGGGCGTGCGCTCAGATGTCAGCTAGACACATGAATAAAGCGGACCTCAGAACGAGGCCAGCATCTCCAGCCCCTCGCGGTTCCGTGGGGCGAGGGAAAGCGAGTCGAGCAGATGGCGCTTAGCTTTGGCGGCATCGGTCGGTTTCAGGAGCTGGGCCAGCTTGAAGTGCGTCTGCGCTGCGGAGCTAGGATCGAGGATCAGGACACGCTCCCAGGCCGTGATGGCCTCGGCAGGCTGGCCGAGGGCGGCGTGGGCCTCGGCGAGGGCTTTTTGCGGCGTGACGAGGAAGGGATTCAACGCGGTGGCTCGATGGGCATTCGCGAGGATCTCATTCCAGCGCTGCTTTTGCAGATCGAGCTCGATGAGCCGAAGGAAGGTGCTTTGAGCGCTGGAGGACTTCTCGGCGATCCGGCGCAAAACAGCGATTTCATCCTCCTCACGCTTCATTTGGCGCAGAGCCTGGATTTGAAGCGAGTAGCCGCCGTCCGCGCTGAAATCATCAGGGACGAGTTCCGCGATCTTCTGGCCGGTTTGCAGCACTTCCGGCCAGTCTTTGGCCTTCAGGGCATCCTCGGCATATCGTTGCAGTGCCCAGAGACTGTTGGGGTGCGTCTTCAAAAACTCGCTGAAGCTGCTGTCATCGAAAGGGTTGAGCTCCTCGGGCTTCGGTTCCTTCCAATCGGCTTTCGGACCGAAATCCTTCGCACGAGCGGTGATGAAGACGGTGAAGCGTTTTTCTATGGCGTCCACGTCCTCGCAGTTCGCGGCGATGGCGTCATTGATGCGCTTTCCATTCGCGAGGTCGCGCAGGATGCCCTGGAACTTCTCCTTGCCATAGGTGTCGAGCAGATACTCGACCGCCTGACTGCTCTCGTAGTAGGCGAACATGATGTCATCCTGCGTCTTGGCATTCATGAAGGCCCCGCTGAGCTGCGAGAAGGGCGTCAGTTTCTCCTCATCGAGCGCCATCTCACGAAAGGTCGCATCCATAGGCATGCCCCAGGCGGGATCGCGCTGGCGTTCCTCATACACGCTGATGCCTTCGCTGAGCCAGCGCGGCATGCGGTTCTTCGTCACGGTGAGCGTGATGACATGGCAAAACTCATGCCACAGTGTGCTCTCCCAGTTGTTGCGACCATTCGCGAGGCTGCCGGGGCTGTTCATCGTGACGACGGTGCCAAAGCACACGCCGAGCATGCCCTGGCCGCCGAGGGCTCCGAAGGTGCGGATGGCGAAGTCCGACTGCGCGCCGAAGAACTCGACGAGCACCGGGCGCTTCAAATCGAGGGCGTATTTCGCGGCGAGCACCGCCTTCGCCTCGCGCAGCAGGGCCAGCGCCCGCTCGCCATAGATCGGCCAGTCGCGCTTCGGCATCTTCAGGATGAAATCGGGGAAGGACTTCGTCACATAGCCACCCATCTCCTTTTCCAGCAGGCCCAGGTTGTGCGCCTGAATGTTGTAGCCGTCCTCCTCGCGAATCGTCGCCGCCAGCTTCCACGCCTCGTCTTCCTCGCCGAGTCGCAGCAGGTCATGGCAGAGCTGCACTTTGGCTGGCAGATACGTTGCATCGAATTCGAGTGCCTGACGCTGATGCGCCGCGCTTTCCGCAAAGCGATACGCCCGCGAGAGGCAGCGACCGAGGTGGTGATCCACGGCCGGGTTCTTCGACCAGCGCTTCAGCGCCTGCTCGCGAGCCTCTTTGACCTTCTGCTCATCCGCCTGAAACAGATGCGCCACCACGGCTCGCAGCGCCCAGGCCAGCGGATGCTGCTCATCTTTGTCGAGCACGGTTTGAATGGCCTTTTCGGCCTCGATGAATTTCTCGCCGCCGATGAGAAGCTCCGCTCGGAGCAGGTGCGCGGCTTTGTGATGTGGATTCAGCTCCAAAGCCTTCGCGAGGTTCTCCACCGCCTTTTCGCGATCACTCGTGCCAAAGGCCTTCGCGAGGCCGAAGCGCAGGTCCGCCGTCTCGCCATGCGCCTTCAATCCGGCTCGGAACACATCGGCCGCCCGCTTGGCATCGTCTTTTTCAAACGCGAGATGCCCTTCGGCCAGATACGCCGCCTCCAGCTTCGCGTCCTTCGTCTGCGCCGCCTTGAAATACTGCGCGATGACCTTCTGCGCATCCGCTCCGAGCACCAGCGCCGCCTTGCCGAGCATCACCAGATCCATCGCCGTGCGATCTTTCGGTGCCTTCGCTTTGGCTGCGGCATTCAATCGTGTCAGCGAGTCCTTTTTCACCTCGTCGATTCCTTGCGCTGCCGCCAGCTCGTGTCGCAGCATCAGCAGCTCAAAGTTGTCGGGATAGGTTTTGAGCGCCTCGGTCGCCTCCGCCAAGGCCGCCTCGATCTGGCCGAGCTCCACGAGAGCCTTGTAACGCATCAACCGCCATTCCGCCGCCTTCAGCCCCCTCTCCGCCGCCGCCTCACCAATCCGGGCGACGAGTTCGTAGTCTCCCTTCGCCAGCAGTTCCGCCACCGGCCCCAGATTCCGATCCTCAAACATCTTTTCGAGATCGAGCTGCTGGGCGAAGCAGGTCGAGGCGAGGCAGAGAATCGCGAGAAGAGTGCGGAACATGGGCAGCTTCAACAACGCCAGAGGCGTCAGGTTCTTCCGTCAACGGCACTCCGGATCGAGAGGCCAGAGCTTTCGTCCTCGATCCTTCAGGACCCATTCACCACAGAGATCACCGAGGAACACAGAGGTTCGTTGTTCTTAGTTCGTGTGGAGTTGGCGGCCTTGAATCACGCTGTTGCTTCTGCACTCTTCTCAATTGGTGATGGGCGGATGAATGTAATCTCTCCACTCGTGGCGGTAAACCGGCCACACAAATCTCCGCCCATGGCCGAATCCAAGTCCACCTGAAACTGTCCGGTGGACTGAAAGTGAGCGACTGGCGACAAGCCTAACTCAAAGAGGATGTTGTCTGGGATGAAGTTATCCAACTCGGCGGAGCTAATGCCAGCAAAGCGAAATCCTATCTCGTGCCTCTTGGTGAGGACGAAGTATCCTCGAGAATCCACCTCCGATGTCGTCTCCCAAGCTTCGACCTGAAGTTCGACGAACTCCGAAGTCCTCGTGAAAGTCAAAACTGGAGAATCATGGAAGCTCGGCCAGTAGCCAAATGCCGCGACAACTCTTTCGAAGCCGGAGATGTAGTTGGGAGTTTCCCGCATGAAGAGTGAGTTTAAAGTTCGGCGCTTGCCGAAGGCATCGGTGAATCATGGCGCAGCCTTCATGAACCGTGTGAATTCTTCACGCCGCGTGCGCCTTCAAATCCTCCAAGGAGACAAACTCCAGCGCATGGATGTGGCAGGCCTCCAGCACGACGAGCGGGGCTTGGCCGGCTTTCAGTGCTTCGGCCCAGCGGGTGATGCAGAGGCACCATTTGTCGCCGGGTTGGAGACCGGGGAAGGCGAACTCGGGGACGGGCGTGCTGAGGTCATTGCCGCGGGATCGGCTGAAGTGGAGAAACTCTGCTGTCATCACGGCACACACGGTGTGCAGGCCTTTGTCATCCGGGCCGGTGCGGCAGTAGCCGTCGCGGTAAAAACCAGTCAGGGGATCGTGGCAGCAGGGTTTGAGCGGGGTTCCGAGGACGTTGGAGGGCATAGATTGAAGCAGTTCAGGTTCCACAAAAGGTGCGATAACCGGCGGCGGTGCCGGGTTTCGCGTAGTCGGGTAGGTGACGTTCGTGATCCCAGGGATGGCTCACGACATCGAGGAGGGCGTGGAAGGGCTGCATGTCGCCTTCCTGCACGGCGGCGAGGGCTTCTTCGACCTGGTGATTGCGGGGAATGAAGGCGGGATTGTGGCGTCGCATGAGGGCGATGGATTCCTCACGCGGTTGAGGCTGGCGCTGGAGGCGGCTTTGCCAGCGTGCATGCCATTCGTTGGGCTCAAAGCGTCCGGTGGCGAGATCCGCGAAGGTGTTGGTGAAGTCTGCCTCGGTCTCCTGCATCTCGTTGAGCAGGTCTTGGATGAGCGCGGCGTCTTCCGCTTCCTCGGTGAGCAGGCCGAGCTTCGCCCGCATGCCGACGAGCCAGTGATGTTTGAAACGAGGCTCGAACTTCGGGATGAGACCGTTGGCGATTTCGACGGCTTGTTTTTCATCCTCGTGAAACAGCGGCAGCATGGCCTCGGCGAGGCGGGCGAGGTTCCACTGGGCGATGGGCGGCTGGTTGCCGTAGGCGTAGCGGCCGTTGCGGTCGATGGAGCTGAAGACCGTCTCGGGATGATACGCGTCCATGAAGGCGCAGGGGCCATAGTCGATCGTCTCGCCGCTAAGGGCCATGTTGTCGGTGTTCATCACGCCATGGACGAAGCCGACGAGCATCCACCGGGCGATCAAGGCGGCCTGACGCTCCGAAATGGCCTCGTAGAGCGCCACGGGATCGTTTTCGATTTCCGAGTAATGCCGCTGGCGGGTGTGCTCGGCGAGCGCTCGCAGCGCCTCGACCTCGCGATGCGCCGCCGCCCATTCAAAGGTGCCCACACGAATGTGGCTGGCCGCCACACGGGTCAAAACAGCCCCCGGCAAGCCGCCGTCCTGTCGCCACACTTTTTCCCCTGTGCTGGCGACGGCGAGACTGCGCGTCGTGGGAATGCCGAGGGCATGCATGGCCTCGCTGATCACATACTCGCGGAGCATCGGACCCAGCGCCGCGCGGCCATCCCCACGTCGCGAGTAGGGCGTGGGGCCGGGGCCTTTGAGTTGGATGTCAAAGCGGTCGCCGTCCGGCGTGATCTGCTCGCCGAGCAAGATGGCGCGGCCATCGCCGAGGCCGGTGAAGTGGGCGTATTGATGCCCCGCGTAGGCCTGGGCGATGGGTCGGGCTCCGGGCGGCAGACGGTTGCCGGCATACACCGCCGCTTCGTCCTCCGGCAGGCCGAGTTGCTCGGCTAGCGAGGCATTGAAGATTACCAGCCGTGGCTCGGCCACCGGCGTCGGCTCCACCTCGGTGAAGAACAGCCCGGGAAGGCGGGTGTAAGAGTGTTCGAGTCGCCAGGTGGGAGTATCAGGCATGCGTGAGGCTTTCGGTAAGCGGTGATTCGTGGCTGGCAAGCCGCGTGGATGTGCCGCGAGGCGATAAACTCCCTCCTTGGCAAAGCGCGGGCCATCTCCCACACTCCGCCCGTCATGCCCGCCGCTGCCAAAAAAGCTCCTTCACGTCCGAATCCCGCCCGCGAACTCGTTTTCGGTGATCTGTGGGAGTTTGATCCGGCACCGGAGACGGCGGACCCGAGGCTGAAGAAGAAATACGACCTCTTCATCAATGGCCGCTTCGTTCCGTCTCGCTCGGGCAAATACTTCGCCACGATCAATCCGGCCACCGAGGCCAAAATCGCCGACATCGCGCTCGCGGATGCGTCGGATGTCGATGCGGCCTGCTCGGCGGCGCAGCGGGCGTTTATCAATTGGGGCCGTTTGCCGGGGAAGGAACGCGGGAAGTATCTCTACCGCATCGCAAGGCTGCTGCAGGATCACGCTCGCGAGTTCGCCGTCGCCGAGACGATGGATGGCGGCAAGCCGATCAAGGAATCGCGCGATTTCGATGTGCCGATGGCCGCGGCGCATTTCTTTTATCACGCGGGCTGGGCGGACAAATGGGAGTTCTTGGCTCCCGGACGCCAACTCGCCCCTCACGGCGTCGTGGGGCAGGTCATCCCGTGGAATTTTCCGCTGCTCATGCTCGCGTGGAAGATCGCTCCGGCGCTCGCGGCGGGCAATTGCGTCGTCTTGAAGCCGGCGGAGACCACCAGCATCACCGCGCTGAAATTTGGCGAAATTTGCCAGGAAGCCGGATTGCCGAATGGCGTCGTCAACATCGTCAGCGGAGCCGCTGAAACCGGCGCGGCGGTGATCAATCATCCGCTCACCTCGAAAGTGGCCTTCACCGGCAGCACGGAGGTGGGCAAGATCATCATGCGCAGCCTCGCGGGCACCGAAAAGAAGCTCACACTCGAACTCGGCGGCAAGGCCGCGAATATCGTCTTCGACGACGCGCCGCTCGATCAGGCCGTCGAAGGCATCGTGAACGGCATCTTCTTCAATCAAGGCCACGTCTGCTGCGCGGGCTCACGACTGCTCGTGCAGGAAAGCATCGCCGATGAAGTGCTCGCGAAACTGAAGCGCCGCATCACCACACTGCGTGTGGGTGATCCGCTCGACAAAAACACCGACCTCGGAGCCATCAACAGCGCCGAGCAGCTCGCCAAGATCACCGACCTCGTCAAAAGCGGCGTCGAGGAAGGCGCGGAGAAGCACGACAACGGCTGCAAGCTGCCCGCGAAAGGCTTCTTCTTCCGCCCCACGATCTTCGGGAACGTCAGCATGAGCCACCGCATCGCCCGCGAGGAGATTTTTGGCCCCGTTCTGAGCATCCTCACCTTCCGCACGCTCGAAGAAGCCGTCGAAAAAGCCAACAACACCGCCTACGGCCTCAGCGCCGGAGTCTGGACCGACAAAGGCAGCCGCATCCTCAAAATGAGCACCCTGCTCAAGGCCGGCGTCGTCTGGGCAAACACCTACAACAAGTTTGATCCCACCAGCCCGTTCGGAGGATTTAAGGAGAGCGGGTTTGGGAGGGAAGGTGGGAAGCAGGGATTGTTGGGCTACTTAAAGGTGGCGTGAGGGCGCTGCGCGGAATGACGAGCCGAGCGAAGCGAGACAGACGACGGTAGGGAGCCCGAAGGGAGAGTGAAGCGAATCAAACCAGAATGAGGAATGACGAATGATGAATCAAATCTCAATGCCCCAATTCACTTCCGAGATTCATCGAGCCGGAAGATTATCGACTCGTCATTCGAGCTTCGTCATTCATTCCTCATTCGCCATTCTGGTTTCGTCATTTGCCCGCTCCGCCACCTCCAACGCTTTCCCTTCATGACCCGCCTCCACATCACCCAAACCCCCACATGCTACGGCGCGTCGTCACCTGATGTGAAAAGGGAATGCCGCAGATTGAATCCAATCTGCGGCTTACCTGAATCTGCGGCAAATCAGTCAAGAAGTTGCAACCCGTTTCCTGTTTCAGAGAATTTTATTTGAGCATTTACACGGCACGCACCATGCCACGACCATAGTGCCGGGGGGAGCCGAGGGCGGTGGCGCGGCGCTCGAGGAGGTTCCAGAGTTCGTTGAGGGTGATACCAGGGTTCTGCTGGAGGTAGAGGGCGGCGACGGCGGCGACATGTGGTGCGGCCATGCTGGTGCCGCTGCGTAGCTCGTAGCCGCCGCCCATGGCGGTGGAGAGGATGGCCTCGCCGGGGGCGCAGAGGTCGAGGAGGCCGACATCGTCACACTGGACGCTGCTGAAGTCGCAGAGCTGGAGGCGGCTGTTGACGGCACCGACGGCCATGAAGGAGGGGCAGGCGGCGGGGTTGGCGATGGGGCCGGCGTTGCCGATGGTGAGGTTGCTGAAGTTGCCAGCGGCGGAGACGAGGAGGGCGTTGAAGGTGGCGGTGGTTGTGGTGACCTCGGCCATCTTTTCGTAGAGACTGGAATAGGGGGCTTTCTCTCCCCGTGGCTCGCCCAGGCTGAGACAGATGATTTGTGCGCCGTTGCGGACGGCCCAGGAGATGCCTTCGGAGACGGTGCTATCGCTGCCTTTGCCGTGGTCGTCGAGGACTTTGCCGACGAGGAGGGTGACCTCGGGTGCGATGGCGTAGCGTGGGAGCTCGGAGAGGGCGAGGGGGGCGGCGGGGCCGGCGATGATGCCGCAGCAGTGAGTGCCGTGGCCGTGGCGGTCGGTGACATCAGTCTTCCTGCCGTCGGTGGTGAAGTTTTTGCAGATGAGGCGCTTCTCCGCTTTAAGTGGGGCGAAGTCGGGGTGGTTGAGGTCGATGCCGGTGTCGAGCACGGCGATGCGGATGTTTTTTCCGCCGCGGTCGCGGGCGCGAATGCCGAGGGCGGCGAGATTCCAGGTGAGGTCGGGACTGCTCTGAATGACGTGTTGGGAGGCGGTGCTGCCGGTTGCCGCTGCCGTGGAACTGTGATTGCCACTGCCGTTGCAGGCGGTGCCGCCAAAGCGCTGCAAGACCTGCTGCATGGCATCAATGCTGCCGAGGGCGTAGTGCAGGAGGCCGCTGCCGACGGGGGCGATGCCCGCAACACCGAAAGGGAGTTTGACGCCGCTCTTGTCGAAGGGAAGTGGAACTCCACTTTGATCGAAAGGTAGGATCACACCGCTCTTGTCAAAGGGGAGGACGACGCCGCTGCCGCCGGTGCCGCTGCCGCCGAAGGGCAGCTTGACGCCACTTTTGGAGAAGGGGAGAACGACGCCGCTTTGATCGAAGGGTCTGACGGTGCCGGTGCTGAGGTCAAGGGGCAGCATGCCGCCGTTGGCATGGAGCGGCATCCAGGCACCGCCGGGCGGGAGGTCGAGGTTGATGAACCGCTTGCCGCCCGGGTCTTGAAACCCTGCCTTGCCGGTCTTGGCCGAGGGGGTGATCTGCGGGCCGAGAAGCTGGGTTTTCGGGACGAGGCGCTCGGCGTCCGGCACGACTTCTTTGACCTTGTCCAGCTTGCAGAGCTGCTCGGCCTCGTCGTCCGTGAGGTCGGCGCTGGCGACGGAGAAGCCGGGATAGTAGTCGATGCCAGCGACGTGCTTGAGCCAGACTGTGCTGCCATCGCCGCCCTTGGTTTTGTCTTTCGCGCTGCGCCTAGCGCGGGTGGGCTTGGCGGCGGCGGCGCGCACGGGGGTGCGGGTGCCGTATTTGATGCCGAGCTTGCTCCATTCTCCGGACTCGTCTTCCTCAGGCAGGGGGTTCTGCATGATAATGAAGTGGGGGCGCTTTTTCATCGGGGCGATGGGCTGAGGGGGACGTGGGGATTATTATTTGTCGATGATGTCCGAGGACTGGAACTTCACCAGGTTGGTGGTGGTGACGACTTTTTTTCCGTCAGTGAAGGTGAGCGCTGACGCGATTTCGTCCGGCGGGGAGGGCAGGGCGGTGGGCTTGGTGCGCCAGGCGGGAACCTTCACCTTCACGAGGGTAGAGCTGATGACCTCAAAGGTGCAGTCGCGCCCACCGACGGAGACCGCCTTGATGGCGGCTGTGCCATCGGCTTTGGCAAAGCTGGTGCCAGTGACCAGAAGAGAAGTGGTGGCATAGAGGTGGCCTACAGATGGCGTGAAGTCGCCTACGGCGAGCGGAGGCTCGGGCACAAGGGCTGGTTTGAGCGGCTGCACCTGGACTCTGATAGCTGCGGAGAGCGAGGTGTCAGGCCGGATCACGAGGAGGTCCACATCCCCAGACGGAAGCTGCGGGATCTGCTGGAAGGCGGCGGTGAGGATGCCGTCCTTGCCTCCTGAATAGGCGGTGCTCTGCGCCTCCTGGCCACCGAGGTAGACCTTGAAGGCGGTGGCAGCCGGGGCTTCACCGAAGTGCTGTAGGCGGATGGCAAACTGGGGCGAGATGTTGGCCTGGGAGATGGCCGTGGGAGAGAGGTTCACGATGAGAGGGGCCTGGATGACCGGAGGCTTTTCCTTCTCCTTCCAAGGCATGGGCATGCTGCGGGTGATGAGGTTTCCAGACACGCGGGGCTCCAGGATGCGGTAGCGGGTCACGACGGCGTCACGCAGGTTTTGATTCTGGATGTCGCCTGACTTTCCAAGATTGCCTGCGTGCTCGTACATGAGGCTGACGATCTCATCGAGCTGCTTGGCATTGTTAAGGATTCTCTCATCGCTGTAGCGGGCGTCCTGGTTGGCGTAGGCTTTATGCCACCAGTCCACCATGTACTTCTTGGCCCAGTGGCGCTTCTCCAGGGGCACCCAGCGGGTGGTCATGCGCAAACGCATCAGGCTGGTGGGGGTGACCTCTTCTTTATCGCAGGCCAAGGCGAGGAGGACGGGGACACTGGTGGCGTGGAGGATGTTGGCTGGCTTGGATTTGTTAGCGGCGGGATCGCCGAGGGCTTGTAGGCTGGGATCAAAGCGGTAGGTGACTTGGGTGCCGTCGGAATTCGGCACCAGGACGGGGAGGCTGCTGCGGGTGTCCACGTCTTTTTCCAGGCGCTTCACATAGTCCAGTACGGCCTTGCCATTGGCCTCCTGGCCGACGGCGGCGTACTGCATGGCCAGATTCATGAGGAGCTGGAACTGGGAACGTTTGCTGTAGGCGAGATCCAGCGTCTGGGAGCGGGCCTGGGGGAACATGCCAAACACCGAAACTTGGGTGGTGCCGCTGGCATCCTTAGGGTTGGCCATCAGTTCCGCGCGCACAGTCACCTCGCACGCATAGCCTTCCCGTGTGCGGGAGCCGGGGGATACGCTGACCTGGGCGATGCCCATGTAGAGGGCGCGGTTGCCATCAATGGCGACAGGGTGGGCAATGAGGTCGGTGATACGCTCCTGGATGGCGATGGACTTGGCCTGGGCGGAGGCCTCCGCAGGAGAGACACTTCGGGTGTTGAGGGTGGCGGCTGCGGCGGCGGTGATGCCCTGGGGTGCTGTGAAGCCGATGGAGTTGCCGTTGGAATTGACGACGACCGGGTTGTTCACTAAGCGCGCGAGATCTGGGGCCGGTGCGGTGATCGTGGAGGGGGAGGCGGTGCTCGGCTGGCTGGCTCCACCTGGCAGAGTGCCGACAGGGGTGGAGAAAAGGGGATTCCCCGCGCCGGTGGGTGTGCTGGTGGGCAGAGGGGGCTCGGTTCCTTCTTGGAGGTTTGCCAGCTTTTGCTTTTCCACCTCCACGCGCTGCTGGTGCAGCAGTTCAGCGATTTCCGCCTCCTCCTTGTGCGCGTCTTCCATGCGGTCACGGGCGATAGTGCTCTGCGACTGGCTGAGGAGCTGGCTTGGGGCACCGAGAGGATCAATCTTGACGCCGAGTCCGAGGCCGGTGGTGAGGGAGCGGGAGTCGAGCAGGGAGGCACCACCTTGGGAGGAGTCATTCACATCGGTGAGGATGACTGGATAGGTGCGGTTGCCGCCGGGTGCGAGGGACTCATGTTCCTTGCCTGTGGGTAGTGGGATGAGTTCGAGGCCGGAGAAAGAGCCGTGGCCCCATTCCTCGAGGTCCTTCTCAATGGCATCGAGACGCTTGGAGGTCTCCTTGATGAAGGTGTTGATGCTCCGGTAGTACTCCGGACCATATTGCGTCGTCTGCTGGGGCTGCTTATCTTCGTAGTAATAGGCTCGGGGAGCATCCCCCGCATTGGCGGCTACAGTGAATAGAATCAGCAGCGAACTGAACAAAGTGCTAATGGATGGATGTGCTTTTTTCATAGAGAGTGATTCGCCCACAGTATTCTGTGGATTAAGCGGGTTGAGGTGAGGTGCTAGGGACGGGATCATATCAAAGTGACGGCTTCTCAGCTCACGGGCGCGGGCGGCGCAGGGGCGGGCGTTTCGCCAGGGCCTTCCTCGGGCTCGCCGGGGCGTTGGGCATAGACGACGCCCCATTCGCGGGCGCGGCGGCGTAGGGTGGGGGCTTCGAGCTGGCGGAGGGCGAATTCGACCTCGTCCCACACATCCCGGATGACTTGATCGGCCTCGGCCCGCAGGGCGATCACATCGGCCTGCTCGGCTTCGAGCTGGTCTTTCGCGTCGGTCTGGGCGTCGAGCTTGGCGTTGTAGGTCTGGAGGGCAGCGGCCACGGCGGAGGCGGCGGGCATGGCCATGGGGGCCTCGCTGAACTGGGTGACGCGGCGGGGATCGCCCTTCACGATGCGGTCGGCCCACAGCAGCAGCGCGGCCTCGGCATCCAGGTTCGGGACGGTCTCCTCATTGACGCTGAGTTCATACACGGCGCGGCCAGCGGCGGCGAAGTCTCCCCGGGCGATGCCCATCTGATAAACCTGGATGAAGTGGCTGACGAGCAGGCGCAGCTTGTCCGCGGCGGCGGTGAGGGCCAGTGTGCTGGCGGACTGCTGCCCGGAGGCATCCGCCCGCTCGGCGATTTCCTTTTCCCACTTCGGCTGGAGGGCGGCCAGCGCGGCGGTGGTGGCAGCGCTGATGAGGTGCGCGGCCCCGGTGGTGCTGGTGGATTTCTTCAGCGCTCCCTGGAGGGCCTGGGTGCGCGTGGGATCGGAGGCGGGCAGTTGGCGGAAGGGCATGGCGTGCGGTGGGCTGGTGGTGAGGCGAGCTGGGCAGGTGCCGGAATCAGGTGAATGGGCATTTTTGCCAAATTCGTGGCGGAGTCTGAGGATTCGCGCTCCGGGCGTCAATAGAAAAAGGAGCGCGTTTCTGGTGAAATGCCTAGCTTGTCCCAAAAAGCGGGAGTGGATGGTTGAGGGTGGATGGTTGATAGCCTGATACTGAATGTCTTGCGTATGAGGGCGGCATTACCAACCGGGCGAAGCGCTAAGCCGCACGCCAACGGTTGTTAATCAAGCCATCAACGATCAACCCTTCACGATCAACGGAGCTGCCTCCACCGGGCGAAAAGCCTCCCAAGCGCCTTTCAAGGGCGTTTTCGTGCAAAAGAGCGCCGCCGACACGCCGGGGAAGGGCTTTTGCATGCAAAAGTGGGCTGCCGACACATCGGGAGATGGCTTTTGCACCCCAAAGAGTGACCCCGATATGGCGGGAAAAGGCTTTTGCAGGCCAGAGATGGTCGCCGACACGCCGGGAGGCGGAGCGTCATGAAGTTATGGGATTTTTTAACCGCTCATTTGACGCTGACGTGACGCTAATCCCAAACCAACTATTAGCGTTAAATGAGCGTCATATCAGCGGTTTATATTCCCCCGCCTTCATCTCATGAATTCACAAATCATGATGACGCGAAGCCTACATTCGAGCAAAAAGGCCGGCGATAGGCCGTTGAGGTGGCGTGAGCGCTGCGCTGAATGACGAAACCAGAATGAGGAATGACGAATCAAATCCCAATGCTCGAATACCCAACCCATCATCGCAGACCAGTTAGGCCATTCGTTCGTCATTCGAGCTTCGTGCTTTATTCGTCATTCGCCATTCTGGTTTCGTCATTTGCCCGCTCCGCCACCTCCAACGCTTCCTTTTCATGAGCAGACTCCACATCACCAAAACCCCCAAATGCTACGTCGGTGGCGCTTTCATTCGCAGTGAGAGTGGACGCATCGCGGAACTGCAGGATGCCACGGGGGCGTTTTTTGCGAACATCCCGCAGTGCACGCGGAAGGACCTTCGCAATGCCGTCGAGGCGGCGGCGAAGGCGGGGCCGGGGTGGGCGAAGAGGTCGGCCTTCAATCGCGGGCAGATTCTGTATCGGCTGGCGGAGATGATGGAGGCGCGAGGCGTCGAATTGGCGGAGAGCATCACGTTGAGCGGTGTTTCGAAGGCGGAGGCCTCACGCGAGGTGGCGGCGGCGATTGAGCGCGTGGTGCATTACGCGGGCTGGACGGACAAATACGAGCAGGTGCTCGGCAGCGTGAACCCAGTGGCCTCGGCGCACTTCAACTTCACCGTCACCGAGCCAATGGGCATCATCGGCATCCTCGCGTCGGATGACGCGCCCGTATTGGGCCTGCTGTCACTCATTTTGCCTGCGATCACGAGCGGGAACTGCGTCGTGGCGCTCGCCAGCACCACGCAGCCGTATCCGAGCATCCTTTTGGGCGAAATGCTCGCCACCAGCGACCTGCCCGGCAGCGTGGTGAACCTGCTCACCGGTCCGCGAGCCGAGTTGATCCCCACCTTTGCCACGCACGAGCATCTCCGCGCCATCAGCGCCGTGTTGAATGCCGAGGAGCGCCAGGCCATCCGCCTCGGCGTAGCCGAAAGTGTGAAGCGTGTGCATCTACGGAATGCCGAGGAGCCCATCGACTGGTTCGCGGACAGGATGCAGGGCGCGGAGGAGATCCGTGCGCTGATCGAGTTCAAGACAACGTGGCATCCGGTGGGGGCTTGAAATCGGGCGAATCGAAAGCAAAGTCATCCCATGAAAACAAACACCACCGCGTTCCCGAAAAAGGTTTTGGCCTCCGCGACGAGGAAACGGGCTGGAAGCACGCCTAAGGATGCCAGTGGCCTTGGCTGGTTGTTGAATGAAAAGCTGCCACCGGCCTCGCAACTGCCCGAAAACCCCGTCCTCGTGCTTCGCAGGCTGTGAGCTGGTATTCTGATGCGAGGCACCTCAACTGATGCGAGGCACCTCAAATCATCGGGTTTTGTGAAAGCGGAAATCAAAGGAGTTCTCACGCAAAGGCGCAAAGACGCAAAGGTTCCCAGAGGCATTCTGGACTTTGCGCCTTTGCGTGAGACATCAAAGCGTTTCACAAAAAGTGATGCTGAGGAGTCTATGTTGTTTCAGCTTTCTGATACGGAAGCAGCACTCCGAAAGCAAAGAGCTTCTGAGCTTTGATGGCCATCGGAGCTTACTGGCCCAAGCCGAAGGCCTCATCGTAGCCCCATGAGTGATCTGGAAACCAGCCTCAGACATCCTGACCTCGGAGGAAAACGGGTGAGCCAGAAAAAGGCAGGAGAATGGGGGCAAAAGAATGATTGTTGATTCTTCTGCCCCCATTCTCCTGCCTTTTTGAATCACGTTTTTTCCTGTGGGGTTTTCTGATACATGAGCGCATCAGGATATCTGAGCCTCGGTCTCCTCCATGGCCAGGTGCCTGATCCTCCTGGCCATGAGGAGGTGGTTGATCTCCCGAGGGAAACCGATAGTTTCAATGCATGACCTCTTTGACGATTCAACTTCAAGACGACAGCCTGCTGGAAAAGGCGGCCCGGGTGGCGCGTGCTCAAAAAACCTCCGTGGATGCGATGATTGGTGGCTTTAATGCCAGTTTGACGGACACGAGCACCTCGGAGGAGTCCGAGGTGGCGAGACGGCAAAAGCGCGTCGAGGAACTGGAGCAAACCTTTCGTGACTACAGCAGGCCCTGGGGAGGGAAGGGGTACACGAACCGTGATGAACTTTACGAGCGCGGATGAGATTCTTCGACTCCAATATCGATTCCCTGATCATCGCCACGGCGAAACGCATGAAGTGCGTCGAGGTGCTCAGCGAGGACATGGCCGACGGTCAGGATTACGGCGGCGTGATAGTCAGGAATCCATTCAAACCGTGATGGCGGCACTTCAACCTGCCAGTCTTGAAACCAGCCTCGGTCTTCGTCATGGCCCGGCACCGGGATGGAAGCGCTTGCGCTTCACGATCTCGTATTGCGGCACGCCTTGGAAGGGCTGGCAGAGCCAGGAGGGCGGCGGCGGCATCCAGGACGAGATGAACAAGGCCATCCTCAGGGCGCTGCGGATCGAGACGGGCGTGCAGGGCAGTGGCCGCACGGATGCGGGCGTGCATGCGCTGGCTCAGGTGGCGCATGGGGATGTGCCGGAGAGCTTTGAACTGAGTGGCGAGGCATGGATGAGCGCTCTGAATGCCTGCCTGCCACTGACGATTCGCGTGACGCAGGCGGAAGAGGTGTCGCCACAGTTTCACGCTCGCTTTGATGCCATCGGCAAGGTCTATCGCTACCGCATTTGGCGGCCGCGCATGCTTTCACCCTTCGAGGCGGATCGGGCGTGGCATCTTTACGGTCCGCTGGATGTCGAAGCCCTGCGCTGGTGCTGCGACAAGCTCGTTGGCACGCACAATTTCATCCGCCTGAGCGCCAATCGCGGCGACATGCCGGAGGTGGAGCGCCGTCTGCGGCCGGAGAAAACCACGCGCACCATCCATCGTGCCGAGGTGCATGAGCGCGGCGAGCTACTGGAGCTCGAATTCGAGGGCAGCGGCTTCCTTTACAAAATGGTGCGTCTCATCGTCGGCAGCATGATCCATGTGGCGAGAGGTCGCGAGACGCGAGAGTGGTTCGAGAGCCTGCTGAATGATCCCACGGGCAAGCAGAGCAATCAGGGGGCTCGTGCCTGCGGCCTGTATCTCGTGCGGGTGCTGTATCCTGAGGCGGTTACTTCCGAATGATCACCACATCATGCATCGCCACCATGGCGCGGACTTCCTCGTCGCAGGGCGGGCGGACGATGAAGGGATTGAACTCGGTGAGCTTCATCAGCGGCCCGCCTTGCACCTGGAGCTGATACTGCACGGTGGAGCCGAGGTAGGTGGTGTCCACGATCTGGCCGGGGAAGCGGTTCGGGCTGTCCATGACGTGGTGAAAGGTCAGCGCTTCCGGGCGGATACTCAGCCACACCGGCAGGCCGTTGGTGGGTGCCCAACCGTGTTCGTTGGGCCGACCTCGCAACATGCCAAAGCTCGTTTCCACATCAAAGAAGCCCGGGCGGCTGCTTTCGCGAAACACACGGCCTTCGATCAAATTGGTCTCGCCGATGAACTCCGATACCATCTTGGTGGCGGGATGCTTATACACATCCTGCGGCGATCCCACCTGCACGAGCTTCCCGCTTTCCATGATCGCCATTCGGTCCGCCATCGAGAGCGCCTCATCGCGATCATGCGTGACGTAGATGGCCGTGAGGCCGTTCTCTTTGCAGATGCGGCGAATTTCCGACCGCATCTCGTGGCGCAGCATGGCATCGAGATTCGAGAGCGGCTCATCGAGCAGCAGGCACTTCGGGCGGATCACCAGGGCACGGGCCAATGCCACACGCTGCTGCTGGCCACCAGAGAGCTGCTGGATCTTCCGCGAGCCAAGGCCGCCGAGCTGCACCTGATCCAGCGCCTCGGCCACGCGATGCTCGATCTCTTTCGCGGGCCTTTTTCGTTCCTCCAAACCGAAGGCCACATTTTGAGCCACGTTCAAATGCGGCCACAGCGCATAGCTTTGAAACATCATGCCCGTACCGCGGAGATGCGCGGGCACGCGAGTCACATCCTCCTCATCGAAAAAAATCTTCCCGTGATCCGGCTCGTAAAAGCCGGCGATATGCCGCAGCAGCGTCGTTTTGCCGCAACCGCTCGGCCCCAGCAGGAAGAACAGCTCGCCGGACTCGATTTGCAGGTTCACCCCGCCGAGCACGGTGCTTCCGCCGAAGCGTTTCGAGAGTTCCTGAATCGTGATGGTGACCATGCGGCGGCTGTTGGCGTGAGTTGCACGCCCGTTCTAGGGCACGAGCCGCCGGATGGCAAGAAATGACGTTGCCCTCAAATTTCCGTCCCCGGCTCTGGCTCGCCTTTGAAGGTGCCGGTGCCCACGAGTCGCTCAAAGATGGGGCTGGCCATCAGTGTGGTGATGACCGCCATGATCGCCAGCATGGCAAAAATCTCGGCGGAGATGATGCCCTTTTTCAGGCCGATGTTGATGATGATCAGCTCCATCAGGCCGCGGGCATTCATGAGCACACCGATGCCCATCGCCTCCTTGTTGGAGATGCCGGAGACGCGTGCGGCGGCCCAGCAGGCAACGCCTTTGCCCAGAATGGCTGCGGCGAGCACCGCGCCGCATATCAGCCAAAGTGTGCCGCTATTCAGCAGGCCCAGGCGGGTATTGAGGCCGGAGTAGGTGAAGAAGAGCGGCAGGATCAGCGCCACGGTCAACGGCTGCGTGCGCTCGATCAGCGTGCTGCTCACCACGCCGCGTGGCATGGCGCTGCCCATGATGAAGGCACCAAACACCGCGTGCAGCTCGATGCGATCCGTCCACCACGAACCGAAGCACATCATCGCCAGAAAGAAGGCGTACTCGCCATCGCTCAGCTTACCTCGGGCCTCGATGCCCTTCGCGTAGCGGGCCAGGACCGGCTTGATGATCAAATGCGCGAGCAGCACATAGCCGATGCCGCCGCCGATGCTCAGCATCGCGTGCGACATGTCCCCGCCAAAGCTCGCCAGCACCACCGCCAGCATGCCCCAGGCTGCCGCGTCGTCGATCGCTCCCGCGCCGATAGCCACCGTGCCCATTGTGGTGCCAGCCAGGCCTTTGAAGTGAATGATCCGCGCCAGCATGGGAAAGGCTGTGATGCACATCGAGGCCCCCATGAAGATCATCGCGTTCTGCATGGAGGTGGCCTTTGGGAAAAGCGTGGTGTGATTCCAGAACGCCCACCCAAGGATCGCACCCAGCACGAACGGAGCCGCCATGCCGGCAAAGCTCACCGCCACCGAGCTCTTGAAACGCTTCTGCACGATGTCGGTGCGGAATTCCAGCCCCACGATGAACATGTATAAAGCCAGCCCAAGCTGCGACACGGGGAAGAGCACCTTCATCGACTCCTCGGGAAATAAAGACTCCCCCCATGCCGGAGCGAATAAACCAAGCAGCGACGGCCCCATGCACACGCCCGCGATCATTTCCGCCACCACCTGCGGTTGGCCGAAACGAGCGGCGATGATGCCCACGACACGGCAAACCAGGAGGATGATGCCGAGTTGAAGAAAGAACTGGATGGCTAGCTGGAGGTTGGTCATGAGAGATCAGTAGTTTAAAGTGAGCATCAGATAGGCAAAATCGGCATCGCTGCTCGCACCGGTATCAGCGAGGTAGGAGCCGGCAAAGAAACGCGAGTAGCCCAGCAGCATGTCGAGGTGCTGGTCGAGCTTCGCCTGCACGGTGAAATCGAGTTCACAGCCCGTGTGACTGTTCGCATTCGGATTGATGCCGCGCACACGAGTGGTGCCATTGGCGCGATACCAGGCATCGCCGGTCGTGGCGAGCCAGAAGGCGTGAAAATCGAGGGTCGTCTTCACTTTTGCATGCGGCTGGGCCGCGAGACGCAGCACCACATTGTGCATGTTTTGCCAGGAAAAGGTATCCATGAGGCCATACGGCGGATGATTCGTGGGAAAGAGGTTTTGAAAGGTGCTCACGCGTCCGTCATTCGGGTCGCTATCGCCGGTGCCAAAGCTGTATTCGAGCGCCAGACGCGGCTTCCACGTCGATTTGAGCCAGTTGTAACCCGCTTCGAGATGATGGGCATAGGCCCGTAGCGCCTTTCCTCCCACACGACCTGCCTGCCCGGCAAATTCCGCCGTGTAATCCCAGCCCGCGAGCTTCAGCGGATCGCCCTTCCAGCGTGTGCCGAGCGTCACGAAGTCATTCCCACCTGCGAAAGATTCCTCGTGCAGATGAAAGGCATACAGATCAGTCGTCTGAAACGGCAGCCAGGCCGTGTTGCTATAATAAAGGCCGCTGAAGAACTGGTTTCGCACATCGCCATTGCCCAGCCAGTCGCTGCGATTGAACTCGGACTCATGATTGCGCACCACGCTGGAGGTAAAAGCATCCAGCCACCAGCCCTTGCGCTGCACATGCAGCTTCACTGCGTCAAACGTGCGACTAAAATTCAGCCACTCCAGCGGTCCCACGAGACGCTCATCGCCATACGCCAGCACCTGACGGCCGAGCTTTACACTCAGATGCGATGGATTTCCCAGCTCGATGCTCGCCAGCCGAAGATCAAAGGCATCATCGCCCTCCGCGCCGTTTTGCAGCGGAATGTCCGCCCGCTTGGAAAAGCTCTCGCGCACATCCTGCGCCTGCACCGCCACTCGCAGCCACTCCACCGGCTGCCATTCCACCCCGAGACGCAGCCGCGTCAGCAGCCAGGAATCATCTGTCACTGCCGAGCGGCTGGAGTCAAAGTCATACACATTCCGCCGCATCTCACCGCGTGCCCGGGCCTGGAAATTCCACTTCAGCGAATCGCCAATGCCTTCCGCCACCGCGGAAAGCGTGGTGGCAATCACTAGGCAAAGCGTGAGGCGGTTCGGAAACATGCGGGCTGCTTGTGCGATGGTTTCGATCCGAACGAAAATAGACTTTCGCTATGGCTTCGATGCCTCCGCGTTATGCGAAGCCAAGCTCTCCGCAAGGTGTGCCCCTTCTCAACGTAGTGGTGAGGCCTCATGAATGCCCTGCCACCAGCCCTGTTCCTGCTCACCGCCCTCGCGGCTGGGGCGGACATGACGCCGGACCAGCGGGCCTTCTTTGAAAGCAAGATTCGGCCCGTGCTCGTGAAGCAGTGCTACGAGTGCCACTCGCAGACCTCGAAGAAGCTCGGCGGCAAGCTGCTGCTCGATGCACCCTCGGAAATGATCGCGGGTGGCGAATCCGGCCCCGCCGTCATTCCCGGCAAGCCGGATGAAAGCCTCATCGTGCAAGCCGTGCGCTACGACGGCCTCGAAATGCCACCGAAGAAGCGACTGCCGGAGAACATCGTCCAAGACTTCGCCGAGTGGGTCAAAATGGGTGCGCCTGATCCGCGCACCGAGCCGCCCAAGGTCGTCCGAAAAGCACCGCAGGACCCCCTTTGGTCCCTCAAGCCCATTTCCGACCCCAAGCCGCCTGCCGTGAAAAATGCCTCGTGGGCACGCCAAAGCCTCGACGCCTTCATTCTAGCCAAGATCGAGCAAAATGGCCTCCAACCCGCCCTCGATGCCGAAGCGGCCACTTTGAAGCGCCGCCTCTCCTTTGATCTCATCGGCCTCCCTCCTGATCCGACCGATCCGTCCGATCCGACAGATCCCTCTTATATAGACAGGCTCCTCCAAAGCCCCCACTTCGGCGAAAAATGGGGCCGCCACTGGCTCGATGTGGCCCGCTACGCCGAATCGAACGGCAACGACGGCCTCAGCCGTAATCCCAGCTTCCCGCACGCGTGGCATTATCGCGATTACGTCATCCGCGCCTTCAACGAAGACCTGCCGTATGATCGCTTCATTGCCGAGCAGATCGCCGGAGACCTTCTTCCAGCCGATTCGCCCGCGCAGCGGGATCGTCAGCTTATTGCCACCGGCCTGCTCGCCCTCGGCGCGAAGCCCGCGAAGGCGATGAACGAGAACTTCGAGATGGATGTCATCGCCGATCAAATCAACGTCATCGGCAGCGGCATCCTCGGCCTGAGTATTGGCTGCGCCCGCTGCCACGATCACAAGACCGATCCCATCCCCACACGCGACTACTACGCTCTCGCGGGCATCTTCAAAAGCTCCGAGACCATGTGGGGTGCCGCCGCGCATCAGGGCCTCACCGCGCCGCAGACACCGCTGCACGAGCTTCAAGCCACGGCCAAAGTGCTGCCGCGTGCCGAATTGGAGCCCATCATCAAAGCCAATCCGCCGCATCGTCCGCCCGCGAAGCCCTCCTTTGCCTACAAGGCCGATGCCCCGCTCGCCATGGGCGTTCGCGACGCCAAAAAGATCGAAGACTGCAAACTCAACATCGACGGCGAATCCAAAAAACTCGGCGCAGCCATCCCTCGCGGCTTCCTGAGTGCCTGCGGTGGCGGCACCGTCACCGACTTGAAGCAAAGCGGCCGCCTCGAACTCGCCACGTGGCTCGCCAGCTCGCAGAACCCGCTCACCGCCCGCGTCTTCGTGAATCGCGTGTGGCTCCAGCTCTTCAGCGAAGGCCTCGTCACCACCCCGAACGACTTCGGCCTCTCCGGCGATCGCCCAACGCATCCCGAACTCCTCGACCACCTCGCCACCCGCTTCATGCGCGAAGGCTGGAGCATCAAAAAACTCATCCGCAGCATCGTCCTGAGCCGCACCTATCAAATGGCATCGCGCAGCGGCAGTGCGCCGATGTTTTCACATCATCTTCGTCGGCGTCTCGATGCCGAAACGATCCGCGACGCCATGCTCTTCGCCACCGGCGACCTCAATCCGCAGCCCGCGAGCGGTTCGCTCATCCAGCATCGCGATGTGCTCATCAATGAGTTGCCCTCCCTGCATCAGCCGAGCAACCAGCGCAGCATCTACCTGCTCATGCTGCGCAATTCGATGCCGCCCGAGCTCACGCCGTTCAACTTGCCCGATGCCACCACCGTCGTCGCCCAGCGCGACAGCTCCGCGCTCGCCACGCAGTCGCTTTACCTGCTGAACAACACCTTCGTCATCGAGCAAGCCCGCCGCTTCGCCAAGCGACTGCTCCAATTACCCGCCGACTCCGAAAAACGCATCGCACAGACCTATCGCCATGCCTTGGGCCGCGACGCCACCGCCGCCGAACTCCAGCGCGGCCTCGATTTCATCCGTGAGGCCGACTCGATGCTCGTTTCGACGCAAACCGATCACCCGCGCCGCGAACTCGACACCTGGGCCGCTTTTTGCCAAGCCCTGCTCGCCAGCAATGAACTGCGCTATGTGGATTGAGCGTCTCATCATCATCGCCGCCCTCGCGATCCACGCTCAAGCCGTGGACTTCACGCGTGATGTGCGGCCCATCCTCGCGTCGAAATGCTACGCCTGCCACGGCCCCGATGAGGAAAGCCGCGAGGCCGATCTGCGCCTCGACATGCCCGCCAAGCATTTCGATACCAAAACCTTCCTCGACCGAATTACGACCGCCGATCCCGACGACGTGATGCCACCACCGAAGTCCCCCAAACCGCTCACCGCCGCCGAAAAAGACGTTTTGCGGCAGTGGATCGCCTCAGGGGCCAAGTATGAGCCGCATTGGGCCTTTCAGCCGATTCGCCGTCCGACGTCTCATCACGACATCGACAGCTTCATCCGCGCCGAATTGAACAAACACGGCCTCCAGCCCGCTCCGCGTGCGAATGCCTCCACGCTCATCCGCCGCCTCTACCTCGATATCATCGGCCTGCCTCCTCCATCGGACCTATCCGTCCCATCCGACCTATCAGACTCATCTTACGCCGCCCTCGTCGATCAACTCCTCGCCGACCCACGCTTCGGCGAGCGCTGGGGCCGCCACTGGCTTGACATGGCCCGCTACGCCGACTCCAACGGCTTCCTCGGCGACGGCCTCCGCCCCAATGCCTACCGCTACCGCGATTGGGTCATCCAGGCCTTCAACAACGACATGCCGTATGACGAATTCACGATTCAGCAAATCGCCGGAGACCTCACCGATGCGCCCGCAGGCACCGGCTTCCATCGAAACGCTGCACTGAACACGGAAGCCGGCGTCGATAAAGAAGAAGCCCGCTACCAAAACCTCGTCGATCGCGTCAACACCACCGCTCGCGTGTGGATGGGCCTCACCATCGGCTGTGCGCAATGCCACACGCACAAATACGATCCCATCACCATCCGCGATTACTACAGCTTCTACGCCTTCTTCGACAACACCGAGGACCGCGACGACGCTAAAACCAAAGCTCCGCTCCTCGCCGAAGTGAGCAAAGACCGCCGCCAGACCTATGTCCACCTCGCGGGCGACTACACACGCCGCGGACCCGATGTGATGCCCGCCACGCTTTCTGCTTTGCCCGCCCAAGCAGGCCACACCCGCCTCGACCTCGCCAAGTGGCTCGTTTCACCGCAAAACCCGCTCACCACCCGCGTCGCCGTGAATCACATCTGGAGCAAACTCTTCGGCTACGGCCTCGTGCGCACGCCGGACGACTTCGGCACGAGTGGTGAAGCCCCCAGCCATCCCGAACTCCTCGACTGGCTCGCCACCGATTTCATGCGCAACGGTTGGAGCCGCAAACAGCTCATCAAGCGCATCGTGATGAGCGAAACGTATTGTAGAACGAGTTTTCCAACTCGTTCATCCAGTCCCAACGAGTTGGAAAACTCGTTCTACGTCGATCCCCTCAACCGCCTCCTCTCCCGCCAAAACCGCCTCCGCCTCGACGCCGAAGTCCTGCGCGACTCCGCGCTCGCCGTCAGCGGCCTTCTCAAGCCCACCATCGGTGGCCCCAGCTTCCGGCCGCCGTTGCCCGAGGACGTTTTCGATGTCGGTCGCTCCTCCAACTGGCAGGCCAGCCCCGGCGATGAAATCTACCGCCGCAGCCTCTACATCATCACGCTACGCAGCGTGCTCTATCCCACGCTCACCACCTTCGATGCGCCGGACGCCGCCGACGCCTGTGTGCGCCGCGAACGCTCCAACACGCCGCTGCAAGCCCTCACCATGATGAACGAAGCTGTCTTCGTCGAAGCCGCCCAATCCCTCGCCCTCCGCGCCAGGCGCGAAGGTAACAACCGGCTCGAAAAGCTCTTCCGCCTCGTCTTGAACCGCCAACCACGCCCTGAGGAGCTTTCCCGCCTCCAAACCTTCCACGCCGAACAAAAAGCCCGCGTTCAAAGTGGCGGCCAAGAGGCTCTCCAAGTGCTCGGAGCCCATCAAAAAGCCGTTCCATCGGCCCAAGCCATCGAAGCCGCCACGCTCGTCGCTGTCGCGCGAGTGCTCATGAACCTCGATGAGTTCATCAATCGCGAGTGAACGCGAGATGAATCACAACTGCGGCGTCCAGCGGTGCTTGCGGCGGATGACGGGGAGGTCTTCGCGGCGGAGGTGGACACCTTGTCGGTGGATGTTGATCAGGATGCCGATGGCGATCATCGCGGCGAGCAGGCTGGAGCCGCCGTAGCTCACGAAGGGTAGGGGAAGCCCTTTGTTGGGCAGCAAAGCGGTCGTCACCCCCATGTTGAGGAGAGCCTCCATGCCGAGCAGGAAGGTGAGGCCGCTTCCGAGGAGTTTTCCAAAACGGTTCGGTGCATACGCAGCCACCATGAAGCCGCTCATGACGAGCACGGCAAAGCCGAGCACGGTGCCTGCGGTGCCGCGGAGGCCGAGTTCCTCGCCCACCATGGGGAAAATGAAGTCGGTGTGCGCTTCGGGAAGGTAGGAGAGCTTCATGCGGCCCTCACCGAGGCCGCGTCCATCCAGGCCACCGGAGCCAAAGGCGAGCTTCGAAACCCACTGCTGGAGGCCGAGCTTGTCCTTGTTGCCTTCGAGGTCAAAAAGCACCATCACGCGCTCGAAGCGATTCGGGAGGAATTTGATGCCTGCGGCCAATCCGCCGCCGACGAGCACGACAATGACGGCCAGGTAGCGCAGCTTGGTTCCTGCCACGAACATCACGCCAAGGCCCACGACGGAGGCCAGCAAGGCGCTACCGAGGTCGAACTCGCACCCGATGAGGCCCACGATGCCCATGAGCACGAGACCGGGCAGCAGGAAGCCACGACGGAAGGTGCGGACCATGGTTTCATTGGTCGCAAACCAGCCCGAGAGCGCGATGAGCAGGGCGATCTTCGCAAATTCGGAGGGCTGAATGCGGAGCGAGCCCATGCCGATCCAGCGGCGGGAGCCATTGATCTTCACGCCCACACCGGGGATGTAGCAAAGCACGAGCAGGACGGCCGCGCCGATGAGGATGTGCCAGCGCCAGCGCTGCCAGACATTGAAATCAATCATCGCCGCTGCCCCGCAGGCCACGAGCGAAATGCCAAGCCAGCTCAACTGCTTCCACACCGTCACATAATCCTCCGCCCCTTCCTGAGCGACTTCGAACGTCGTGCTCGCCAGCATCGTGATCCCCAGTGCGAGGAGTCCGATGACGGAAGCAAGAAGCAGGATGATGGAGTGGCGGGACATGCGGGATTTTAGATTTTAGATTCCTGATTTTTGATTCGGCGTGCGTGAACGAGAATCACCACCTCGTGCGCCAGCCATACAGCAAAGGAAATGATCAAGGCTGGCAGCCATCCAAAGACAACTAAAGGAAAAACCATTCGCAGAGCAGGAAAGTGATAGCACACACGAATATCCTCAAGCAGCGACGAGAGAATCTCAGGGACAACAAGTGACATCACAAAAGACCAAACCAATAGGCCAACCCAGCCTGGAATGATGCCAGAACGAATTCGGTAGTTGCTACAAACAGCTCGCACACACGGAATCAGGCAGACACAGAGTAGAATCGCTCCTCCCCAGTTGGCTATGGGTTTAAGCCAGTCTAGCTCAGCGGTGTATTCGTGGGCCTTCATGCTTTCAGAACTCTACGCATCCTCTCGCGCATCTCGAACATCGTGATCCCCAGCGCGAGGAGTCCGATGACGGAAGCAAGAAGCAGGATGATGGAGTGACGGGACATGTTTGTAGTTCGGGCTTTAGCCCGGGATTGGAGATCGTTGAGCGGGCTGAAGCCCGAACGACGAACTTACTTGGCCGGAATCACGAGCTTCATCCCCTCACGCATGGCGTTGGGGTTCTTGATGTTGTTGGCCTTTTGGATGGCGGCGACGGACACGCCGTATTTGGAGGCGAGGCGATAAAGCGTTTCACCGGAGGCCAGGGTGTGGCTCTTGGAGGTGGCTTTGGCGGCGGGCTTTGGCGGCGTGTCCTTGGTGGATTTTTTCGTCGTGGCTTTGGGCGCGGGAGGAGCATCGGCGAGGCGCTTGGTCATCTGGCTCGGCGTGGGCACGGGATTGGGCTTGGCGAGCGGCTTGGGTTCAGGCTTGGCGACGACCTTCTTCGGCTCTGGCTTCGGTTCGGGTTTGGCCTCGACTTTCGGCGCAGGGGCGGGAGCGGGTTCGGGTTCAGGCTCCACTTTGGTGACGGGAGGCGCATCATTCGCGGCGGCGATGGCTTTTTCAGTTTCGACGGTGGCATTGGCGAGAGCGGCCATGGCCTCGGGGTTCACGCGGCCGATGATTTGCTGCGCGGGAGCGGCATCGGTGGCAGGTGCGGCGATGGCGGGAGCTTCGGCGGCGGCGCTGAGGCTATTGCCAATCGGTGCGGACTCACCGGGAGCGAGCAGGGAGATCGGCGCTTCGGAAGCGGTGATGCTAGCAGGCGCATTTTCAGGCCTGACAGACTCACCCTGCGTTTCAGGCGGGGACTGGCGAGTCATGGCGAGAGCGGTGGCGGTATCCACCGGCACGGCGGAGGGGACAACCTGCTTCGGCACATTGAGAAGCGTGCCGGGTTCGATTTGAATGCCTTTGTCGAGGCGGTTCATCTCGATGATCTTCTCTTCGGTGGTGCTGTGCTTCTCGGCGATGCTGCGGATGGAGTCGCCGGAGGCCACGGTGTATTGCTCCGTGTCGTTGTCAGGGTTCGCGACGGCATTCGCCTGGGCATTGATGACCTCCTGGCTGGCCTGGGGAAGGCCGGAGGAGCTCGTCTGTGCACGAGCGGCTTGGGTGATCGTCTGCGCGGGGGATTCTTCCTCGCCCATGAAATCATACACGATGATGCCGCCGATGAGGACGACGTGAATGAGCAGCATGACCACGAATATGCGGGCCATGCCGGTGTTAGGTTCGTGCTGGTTCCATTCACCTTCGTCGGTGACGAGGGCCACACGATGCTTGTGACGGTCGCCATCGATCAGTTTGATGATGAGAGAGTCCTTTTTGCTCTTTTTGGTTTTCATGGTGTGCGCTGGGTTCGGGTTGTCTGTTGTGTTGTTGGCTGTTGTGAAAATCAGGTGAGGGCGTTCACGGCATCGCGGAAGGCATCGCCGCGCTGGCCGTAGCCGGTGTACATGTCGAAAGAGGAGGTGCCGGGGCTCAGGATGATGGCGTCGCCGGGTTGCGAGAGCTGCGTGGCGAGCGAAACGGCCTCGGCCATGTCATTGCCGCGTTTACAGGGCAGCAGATCGCGAAAGGTCTGCTCAAGCTGCTGCGCGATCTCGCCGATGAAGACCATCGCACGCACCTGGCCCTTCAACTCGGCACGCAGCGGCGAGTAATCGAGCTGCTTGTCCTTACCGCCAGCGATCAGGACGATGGGGCGCTCCTGGCTGCGCAGGCAGGCTTCGAGCGCATGGAGGTTCGTGGCCTTGGAATCATTGATGTACTCGCGATCGGCGAGTGTGCGGATGAGCTCGCAGCGATGGCGCGGCACCTCGTAATCGGCCAGCGCCTTCAGCATGGCATCGAATTCGAGACCGAAGACCTTCCCTGTCATCAGTGCGGCCAAAACGTTTTCCATGTTGTGTTTGCCACGCACCTTCAAATTCGCGGCGGAGCCGATCTCGCGGCCTTCGCGGTAGAATTTGCCGTTTCCGTAGCTGTAATCGGCTTCGGCACCATAAGCCGAAAAGGTCCAGCGCTGCGCTTTGCCGCTCGAAACGCTCTCACCAGCCCGAACGATGGCGACATCGCTTTCGGTGACGTTTTCGAAGATGCGGGATTTGGCATCGAAATACTCCGTCATGCCGGGATAACGATCCAGATGGTCAGGAGCGAAGTTCAGCCACAGGCTGGCCTTGGCGCGGAAGTTCCGAATCGTTTCGAGTTGGAAGCTGCTGATTTCGCAGGCGAGCACATTGTAGCGCACACCACTAGCGACGACTTCGCTCAAGGACATGCCGTGATTGCCGCAGGGGATGGATTTCATCCCGCAGCCATTGAAAAGGGCCGCGATGAGCTCGGTGCAGGTGCTCTTGCCATTTGTGCCGGTGATCGCGGCGATCTGCATGTCCGTCAGATTGAAGGCGAACTCGGTTTCACCGACGAGCGGCATGCCCGCAGCGGTGAATTTGGCTGGGAGAGGCCAGTTCTCATCCAAACCGGGGCTGATGATGACGAGATCAAAGTCACCCGGCTTCACGACAAGGTCGCGAGCGGGCTGGCCGAGCACGCATTTGAAATCCTCGACCTGCTTCGCCTTATCGCCTTCATCGAAAATCGTCACGTCCGCGCCATGCAGACGTGCCAAACGAGCGGCACCGAGGCCGCTGCGTCCAGCGCCGAGAATGGCGAAGCGTTGTGAGGCGTATTTCATCAACTAGCGAAGTTTGAGCGTGGCGAGTCCGAGCATGGCAAAGGCGAGGGACATGATCCAAAAGCGCACGATGACTTGGTTCTCATGCCAGCCAGCCAGCTCGAAGTGGTGATGGATGGGTGCCATGCGGAAGATGCGCTTGCCGCGTGTTTTGAAGCTCCAGACCTGCAAGATGACGCTCATGGCCTCCATGACGAAGACACCGCCGACGAGGGCGAGCACGATCTCTTGTTTGCAGCCGATGGCGAGTGCGGCGATGCAGCCGCCGAGGGCGAGCGAGCCAGTGTCTCCCATGAACATCTTTGCAGGATGCGCATTGAACCAAAGGAAGCCGAGGCAGGCCCCCGCAAGCGCCATGGCGATGATGGGCAGCTCATTGGCGAGTGTGTGGTGGGCCACTCCGAGGTAGTCGGAGTATTTGGCGTTGCCACAGATATAGCCAAAACCTGCATAGGCGAGCGAGGTGGTGAGCGAGCAGCCGGTGGCGAGACCATCGAGGCCATCGGTGAGATTCACGGCATTCGAAGCGCCAACGATGATCAGCGAGAACATCGCAACAGAGAAGATGCCCATGTCAGCGATGACAGCGTCTTTGACGAAGGGGATGTAAAGCGCCCGTAGCGTGTGGCCATCGTCAGCGGGTACGAGGTAGGCAAAGGCCAGGCCCGCGATGACAGCCACGCTGGTCTGCCAGACGAGTTTCAGACGAGCGCTGACGCCTTTGGAGTTCTTCTTGCTGATCTTGAGGTAGTCATCGCGGAAGCCAAGGGCACCGAGGCCGATCGTGGTGAAGAGGACGATCCACACCATGATGTTGTCCCACTTGGCCCACAGCAACGTGGAAAGGATAATCGTGCCGAGAATGAGGATGCCGCCCATCGTTGGAGTGCCAGCTTTTTTACCGTGGAGCTCGGCGAGTTTGTGGACCTCATCTGCGGTGCGGATGGGCTGGCCGATCTTCAGGGAGATGAGCTTGCAGATGAGCTTGTCGCCATACATCAGCGAGAGCACGAAGGCCGTGATGGCGGCTCCGCCCGCACGGAAGGTGTGGTACTTGAAGAGGTTGAGGATTTTGTAGAGCGCTGCGTCGTCGCTCATCCAGTTATGGGCGAGCATCCATTCACGCAGTTCGTAAAGCCAGTACATCATGACGTTTGAAAGTGGGTGAGAACCTTTTCCATGCCGGCGCTGCGGCTGCCTTTGAGCAGCACGAGATCACCTTCACGCAGCACTTCGCGCAGATGAGCGGCGCAGGCGGCGTGATCAGGAAAATGGCGGGTGTGTAGGCCTTTCGCGGCCGAGGAGATCCACTCGGCCTCGTTTCCGCCGACGGTACAGAGTGCGGTGAGATCGAGCGAGGCGGCGAATTCGCCCACACGTTTGTGTTCGGCCTCGGCGATGGCTCCCAGCTCGCCCATGCGGCCCAAGACGGCCACGCGGCGGCCTTTGGCCTCCAAAGTAGCGAGCGTGCGCAAACCGGCGATCATGCTGTCGGGGTTCGCGTTGTAGCTGTCGTCTATGAAACGGACGCCGTGAACGACTTTCGGCTCCACGCGGCCTCCGGTGAGTTTGGCATTGCTGAGCGCGTCTGCGATGTCGGCGGGCGAGATGCCATAGCGCCAGCCCATGGCTGCGGCGAGGGCAGCATTGGCCACCATGTGCTCACCGAGGATGGGGAGACGCGTCTCGACCTTTTCACCGCTGAAATCGAGCGTGAAGGTGGTGCCTGTGCCATCGGCGCGGAGGTTGGTGGCGCTCACATCGCCTGCATTCACGCCAGCGGTGGAAACGGTGGCCTGGCAGTGGCGGGTGATGACAGGGGTGTACTTGTCGTTCGCATTCAGCACGACGACGCCGCTGCGCTTCACCTGCGCCGGAAGCGTGGCTTTTTCCCACGCAATGGCGTCCTGCGTGCCCATGTATTCGATGTGGGCCATGCCGACATTCGTAACGATGCCCGCATCGGGATCAGCGATGTCCGTGAGCACTTCGATCTCGCCGGGATGGTTCATGCCCATCTCGGTGACACAGCATTGCTCGCCGGTTTTGAGCGAAAGCAGCGTCAAAGGCACGCCGATGTGGTTGTTGAGATTACCGAAGGTGGCGCGGGTAACGAACTTCTTCGCCATCACGATGGCGGTAAGGTCCTTGGTCGAAGTTTTGCCATTCGAGCCGGTGAGGCCGATGATGAGCGGCGCATGCTGCTGGCGATAGCCGCGGGCAATCAACTGAAGTGCCACCAAGGTGTCATCGACCTCCAAAATAGGGCATGGAAGCGTTCCCCAAGCCGGATCGATCTTGCTGACCACCACCGCCGATGCGCCAGCGGCAGCGGCTTGAGGCACAAAGCTATGCGCATCGAACTTTTCACCGATCAAAGCCACGAACAGATCTCCAGCGGCCACTTTGCGCGTGTCCGTGCTCACGCTTTCGACCAGACGCGAAGCATCTCCGTGCACGGTGGCGTGCGCGTAGGCTGCGAGAGTCTGGAGAGAGGTGGGAGACATGGGGAGATTAAAAGCGGCGGTCTGGCGGAGGGCCGAAGCCACCACGTTGGTTTTGCATGGCTTCTCGTTCGGCATCGCGCTCCTCGCGTTCTTGGGCGCGGGCGGTTTTTGTTTGGAAGAGGAGCTGGCGGGCGACTTTTCGGTCGTCGAAGGGATGCTTCTTGCCTTGGATGTCTTGGTAGTCTTCGTGGCCTTTGCCAGCGATGACGATGATGTCGTGCGGACGGGCATTCTCGATGGCGATCTGGATGGCCTGACGGCGATCGGCGATGATGGCGTGGCTGTTGGGACGGGCGAAACCGGCCTTCGCATCGTTCAAGATGGCCTGAGGGTCTTCCGTGCGCGGATTGTCGGAGGTGAGCACGCAGATATCGCTGCCTTGCTCGGCGGCGGAGGCCATTTTCGGGCGCTTGGTGCGATCACGATCTCCACCGCATCCGAAGACGGTGATGATGCGGCCAGGGCGCAAGGCGCGGACGGTTTTCAAAGCATTCACGATGCCATCGGGCGTGTGCGCATAGTCCACGAAGATCTGGAAGCGGGTCGTGGTGTCCGTGACGCGTTCGAGGCGTCCGGGTACCTGCGGCGCTTTTTGCATGTTGGCGATGGCTTCACGCAGATTGAGGCCAGAAGTGCTGACAGCGGCCAAAGCGGCGAGCGTGTTGTAAACGTTGAAATCACCGATGAGTGGCGTGCGAACGAGGAAACTGCGGCCTTTGGCATCCAGCTCAAACTGCGTGCCGTTCATGTCATAGCGGACGTTGTTGGCACGGAAGTCACAACCGGCACCGAAGCCGTATTTGATGACGCGACCAGTGCTGGCGAAGCGTTCGATCAGTTTACGACCCCAGAGGTCGTCCCCATTGATCACAAGCGAAGCACGCGGTGTGGCGGCAGCGATGTCGAAGAGCTTTACCTTGGCCTCGAAGTACTTCTCCATCGTGCCGTGGTAGTCGAGATGGTCCTGCGTGAGGTTGGTGAAGATGGCAGAGGCAAACGAAAGGCCATGCGCACGATGCTGGTCGAGCGCGTGCGAGGAGATTTCCATGGCGCAGGCACGGCAGCCATTGCCGCGCATCTGTGAAAGCAAAGACTGAATCTCCAACGACTCCGGGGTGGTGTGCGTGGCGGGCACCTGCTGGCCGCCGAGATCGTAAAAGATGGTACCGAGCAATCCGCAGCGCATCTGGCCGAGATTCATCAAATGATGCGCGAGGAAGGCGGTGGTCGTTTTTCCATTCGTGCCGGTGACGCCGATGAGCGTCATGTTTTTGCCCGGATGGCCGTTCAAGGCCGCCGCCGCATCCGCGAGGGCGATTCGAGAGTGACGCACATGAATCCAAGGCGTGGTGCAGCCATCGGGCGGTGCTTGTTCCGCGATGATCGCGGCACAACCGGCTTCGATGGCCTTTGGAATGAAGGTGTGGCCATCCACGCTGCTGCCGCGCAGCGCGACGAAGGCGATGCCCGGGCCTGCCAGCCGTGAATCGTAGGCCAGGCCGGTGATCTCCGTGTCCAGCGAGCCGCTGGTCATGGGTTTATCGAGATGAGGGATGAGATCGCGAAGAGTCATTTTATTGGGCGCCTCCTTTTTGCGCGAGGTTCAGGCGCTTCTGGTGGCGGGTGGCGAGGTGGTGCAGCGTCTCGCGCACGACCTCGGCGAAGATGGGACAGGCGACCTTGCCGCCGCGGACGTCGTGATGATCCTTGGCAATCGGATCATCGAGCATGACGACGCAGGAGACCTGCGGCTTCTCCACCGGCGCAAAGCCTGCGAAGGAGGTGACGTAGTGGTTCTGGATGTATTTGTTGAGCTTGTCGTCGTAACGGACGGAGGTGCCCGTTTTGCCTGCAACGCGGATTTCAGGCGCCAGCGAAGCCCGCTTGCCGGTGCCTTCGAGCACGACGGCTTCGAGGAAGTCACGCAACTGAGCTGCCGTGGCGGCAGTGCAGGCCTGACCGACGGGCTGCGGCGGCACAAACTCCACCTTTCCCTCGGGCGTGGTGATGTGATCAATGATGCGGGCCTGCATGAGCGTGCCGCCATTGGCGACGGCACCATAAGCCAGCGCGACATGCAGTGGCGTGGTGTTGAGGTTGTAACCGACGCAGACGTTCTTCTGAGTGGGATTGCTCCACTTGCCCATAGGGAGCAGACCTGGTTGCTCGCCACTGAGGCCAATGCCAGTGCGCTGGCCGAAGCCGAAGCGCTTGGCGTAGTCGAGCAGTGAGTCGCGGCCGATGCGCTTGAAGATCTTGTAGGTGCCGATGTTGCTGGAGTGGACGAGCACGCCTTTGACGGTCTGGCGGCCGTTCGATTCGTCGTCGTTGATCCACACCTTGAGCTTCGGCTCGAACCAGTGCCAGTCCTCGCAGTCGATGATCTCGGTGGGCGTGACTTTCTTCAAATCAAGCGCTGCAGCGAGCGTGACGATTTTGAAGGTCGAGCCTGGCTCGTAGAGGCCGCCGTGGATGTGATTCGTCCAGGTGTTCTCCTTTTCGTTCTCGCTATCACGATGCGGACGTGCGGCAGCGGCGAGGATGGAGCCGGTGAAGGGATCGGTGACAACAATGACGACTCGTTTGGCTTGGTGGGACTTCCACTCACGCTCGCAGATGCCTTCGACGATGTCCTGAAGCTGCATGTCGATGGTGAGATGGATGTCGTGACCGTTGCGAGGCTCGATGACCTTGCCGCGATAGGCGGGCAGCTCATTGCCAGAGCGGTCACGTTCGATGAACTGCTCTCCGGGCACGCCAGTGAGCATGCCGTCCATGAGTTTTTCCACGCCCCAGAGGCCGTGGTTGGTCTTCGTATCTGTGTCGCCGATGAACAGCGAAAGACGATCTTTCGCTGGGAAAGTGCGCTCGACCACCGGGCGGAGGTAGATGCCAAAGAGGCGCTCCTTTTTCAGCACCTCGGCGATCTGCTGTGCCCGCTCGTCCTCGATGAGTTTTTCGAGAATGACCTCGCCTTTTTCGGCGGTGATCTTCGCGAGGATTTCTTCCTTCGGCAGCGTCAGCGTCTGAGCGAGCACGGTGGCAATGTGATCGTGGTAGGCGGCGAGCGTTTCCGCATCGGTCATGGTCTCACGAATCTCGATGGCCTTCACGCCGCGCAGTTTAGCAAGGCGCTGACGCACGGTGATGATCTCGCGCAGGTGGGCGCGGTCGGTGTGGAGCTCGCTGAAGGACTCGTCGAAGGCGAGGAAGTCGTCGTTAAAGTCACGGATGGTGCCACGATGCGCTGGCAGCGTGATGTGACGCTGGTATTTGTTGGCGGCGAGGCTGGCGAGGCGCGGTGATTCTTTGATCTGAATGACCGCGAGCTTCCAGGTGACCACGGAGAAACCAGCGAGGAGCACAAACAGCAAGACCATCATGCGGCTGCACAGGGGGCGGTCGCGACGGAGCTGAGTGTGATCTGGGAGGGGCTGGCTCAAGGTGTGGGCGTGTTTTGCGCGAATGCGCGGGCGACGGGGATCGCGGCTGGGGCGGGCGCATCGTCCGTGCTCAAAGCGACGGCGACGGGTGCGGGAGAAGCGGCGGGCATGACGAGGATGCGGCCCTCATCGAGCGGGCGGAGCATCGTGGCGATCTTCGTGAGGCGCGGCTGTACGCGCTGCGAGGCAAAAGCCTTCTCTTTGAACTGCGCGAGTTTATCGATCTCCGTGCGTAGCAGGCGGATCTCGTCTTCGACCTTCCGCTGCTCCTCACCGAGGGCGCGGACGCGGTTTTTGCTCACCACGATGCCGAGTCCCACGAGTGCGAGCGAGGCCACAACAACGAGGATCGCCACGATGGCGGTCAGGCTGAGGCGGTTGCGATAGCGGGTGGTGCGACGCGATTTCATGACGGGAGACGTTCGGCGACACGCAGACGGGCGCTGCGAGCGCGAGGATTGAGTTCGAGTTCGGCTTCGGAGGCTTCGATGGGCTTCCGCGTGATCAATTTCAGCACGCAATCGGGATTTGGCCTCGGCGCAGGCCACTCCGGGCGGTCCAACTCTGGCGCGGAAAGATGCGCGAGGGTTTGCTTCACGATGCGATCCTCCAGCGAGTGGAAGGTGATCACGGCGAGGCGACCTCCTGGCTTCAGCCACTTCGGTGCGGCGGCGAGGAAGTCCCGCAGCGCGGCGAGTTCGTCGTTCACGGCGATGCGCAGCGCCTGGAAGACGAGCGTGGCGGGATGGCGCTTGCTGCGCTTTGGCGAAGCGGCCGAGACGATGTCCGCGAGTTGCGTGGTCGTCTGGATGAGACGGGACGAGCGGGCTTTGATGATCGCACGCGCAATTCGGCGGGCGTTGGGCTCCTCGCCGTATTCGAAGAAGATGCGCATCAGCTCCTCCTCGGCGGCGGTATTGATCAGATCGGCGGCGGTTTGATCCGCGTCCGTGTCCATGCGCATGTCGAGCGGCGCATCCTTATTAAAGGAGAAGCCGCGAGCGCCGTCATCGAGCTGGTGGCTCGACACGCCAATATCGACGAGCATGCCGTCAAAGCCGGAAACGCCCGCCTCCTCGACGATCTGCGGGAAGTGGCGAAAATTCCCACGCAGAGCGCAGAAACGGTCCGCGTAGCCTTTCAAGCGTGCGTTGGCATAGGAAAGAGCCTGCTCATCCTGATCCATCGCCACCACGCGGGCACCGTGCTGGAGCAGCGCCTCGCTGTGACCTCCACCGCCGAGCGTTCCATCGAAAATGAGCTTGCCGGGTGCTGGTTGGAGCGCCTCCAAAGTTTCCGTGAGCAGCACGGGCAGATGATAAAACGGTAAATTCCTCTGGCCGAAACCTGGGCCGCTACCTCCATCAGACCCTGCCGCCCCACCGGAACCGCTACTTGAGAAGCGAGTCTCCAATAGGCCACGACTGGCGGGAACCAAATCATCCATCGCATCCGTCGCCCCGAACCAAGGCCAGCCGCCGACTTGGAAAACCTCGGTTATTCTAGCAATCTTGCTGGCGATGGTCTCCAAGACACCGCGTTCCTTCGCCCGGAAACCGGCGGCGAAGGGAAATGGCGGGGCAATAACAGCGGAATGCATGGCGGGAGACGGGAGAGAGGAGCTTGAGGCAACGAGGACCGCGAAGCCGAGAAACTGAAGCCACACGATCCAGCTAAAAATTCAATTAATGCTTATAATCTAGCTTTACGAGGCTTTGCAACGCTCGTTTTGAGAATTCTTGCGGTCAGCGGAATTTCTGGAAATGTAAGCAATTGAACACTTAGAATCGACATAATTGCTCGTAAAGCGGCCGCGGCTTCGGAAGGGGATGCAGGGTTTGCCGTCGCCGATTGAGGCTTGTTTGTGAAGCGAAGAAGTGGGCCGCTGCTCCTTCGGCGCTGCTCTGGAAGGCTTGAATTTCCGGCCTTCCGGGCACTTTTGGCAGATTTTTCTTCCAAGAGGAATCTCGACAGGCGGGTGGAATTCTTGTTAGCCTTCAAAAAATGTAAAATTCAACCACCACACTAACCATGGCCAAGAAACCAGCACCCAAGAAGGCACCCGCGAAAAAAACCGCCGCGAAACCTGCTCCTAAAAAGGCAGCGCCATCAAAGAAACCTCCGGCCAAAAAGCCTGCCCCGGTGAAGAAACCGACACCGAAGCCCACTCCTACCAAGAAACCTGCGCCGAAACCCGCAGCGAAGTCCGCGCCAGCTTCCAAACCGGACCTAGCCCCAGTGCCGGTGAAGAAGCCTGAACCCGCCCCGGTCTTCAAACCCGTCTTTGAAACCCCCGTGCCAGATTCCGTGTCGATTCCGACACCTCCTCCAACTCCTAAAGTGACTATCTCTAAAGGCTCTGCTCCCGCCGGCACTCCACTCACCGTCTCCACGCAGGCCTCCGCAGGTGCCGCCGCGAACGGCAATACCCATCCGGCAAATATCCTCGCCCTCGTCAGCAGCGGCGGCTGGCCCGTGACCGATCTTTCGAAGGACAACTTCACCCTCATGGAATACTTCGAGGTGCCCGGCCAGCAGGCTCCGTTCAGCAACAACATCACGTCCTTCCGCAACGTCGGCACGGGAGCTTACCTTATTCAGGTAAAACCCATCAACAGTGCCACCTGGCGCAGCGGTCACCACCTCGCCCAGATCATCGTCAGCTCAGACGATGACCGCCAGGGCCAGGGAGCCGTGAAGATCATCATCCGCTGAGCCGATCAAAAAGATGTCATTTTAGGAAAGGACCGCGTTACTGCGGTCCTTTTCATTTTCACCTTTTCGCTCCCACTCTCACCGCTAGCATCCGCCCCATCCATGAACCGCCGCTCCTTCCTCGCCTCCACGTTTGCCACCGCCGCCGCGTCCACCCTCCGGGCAGCCACGCCGGGCCTTCCCATCGGACTCGATCACTTCTCCGTGCGGGCCACCGGATGGAAAGCCGCGCAGTACATCGACTACGCCGCCTCACTGAAGCTCAACACGATCTTCCTCTCCGAACTCGGCGTGTTCGAAAACTTTGAAGACGCCTATTTGAAGAGCCTCAAAGAGCAGGCGCATAAAGCCAACCTCCAAGTCTATGTCGGCACTGGCAGCGTATGTGAAAGCTCGAACACCTGGAAGGCTGCGAACGGCACCGGCGTGGATCACCTCGCCCTCACGATCAAAATCGCCAAAGCACTCGGCTCGCCCGTCGCCCGCTGCTACCTCGGCAATCAAAAAGATCGCTCCACTGATGGTGGCATCGCCAAACACATCGAAAACACCATCAAGGCCATCAAAGCCAATCAAAGTCGTGCCGAGGCCGAGGGCATCAAGATCGCCATCGAGAACCACGCAGGTGACATGCAGTCCGCGGAGCTACGCGAGCTCATCGAAGTGGCCGGCAAAGGTTACGTCGGCGCCAACATCGACCCCGGCAATGCCGTCTGGGCGCTCGAAGAGCCGATGAAGCACCTCGAAGTTCTCGGCCCTGTCACCGTCTGCTCCAGCGTGCGCGACAGCATGCTCTGGGAAGGTGAAAACGGTGCCGTCGTCGTGCAATGGACCGCCATTGGCGAAGGCCTCATCGATTTCAAAGCCTACGCCAAACGCTTCGCCGAACTCGCCCCCGGCGTGCCTCTTCAAGTCGAGACCATCTCTGGTTTCGCTCGTCCCTTCGAGATCACCAAAGACGAGTTTTGGACCATCTTCCCCGGCCATCGCGACAGCGACATGTTCAAAGCCTGGCTCGAACTCGCCAAGAAAGGCAAAAAGATCGACAGCTTCAAAGCCCCCGACGGCCCCGGCAAAAAAGACGCCGAGATCGCCTACCAAAAAGGCGAGTGCGAACGCAGCTTCGCGTGGCTGAAAGCGAACGTGTGAGCGCGGAACTGCGACATGCCATGCTCTTCAACGACGCGAAATCCAAAATAGGAGTGCCGCATCGACGAGGACAAGGAGAATGCCGCAGGCGACCAGCAGCCAATGCTCTTGCCCCAACAATGCAACTGATACACAGGCCAAAAACTGGCAGCCAGTGCATAGGAGTCCTTGGTCCTTAACGCTGCGTGATTCGATCTTTGCAGCCGCCAGGACCAGAGCAACGAGCACCAGAAGTGAGATTAAAATATTCACGGGGTGATCTTAAATCATGCCTTCTGCCTAACTGCTCCACCTGTATTTGGCACAGGTCAGGAGAGACTCGTCTCTATGCCACGATCGGCTTGATCACCTTCGCGGGATCGACGCCGGTGAGGCGGAAGTCGAGGCCTTGGGAGCGGAAGGTGAGCTTTTCGTGGTCGATGCCGAGTTGGTGGAGGATCGTGGCGTGGATGTCGTGAACGTGGACGGGGTTCTCGACGGCTCCGAAGCCGAACTCGTCGGTCACACCGTGCGTGACGCCGCCTTTGAAGCCGCCGCCGGCGAACCACATGGTGAAGGCGTCGATGTGATGATTGCGTCCGGTGGATTCGCGCACCTCTCCCATCGGCGTGCGGCCGAATTCGCCGCCCCAGACGACGATGGTGTCATCGAGCAGGCCACGTTGTTTGAGGTCTTTCACGAGTGCGGCGCTCGCCTGGTCGATGTCCTGGCATTTGAGTGGCATGTGCTTCTCTAGGTTTTCCGTGGGGCCGCCGTGGTGATCCCAATTGGTGTCGTAAAGCTGCACAAAACGCACCCCACGCTCGACGAGGCGGCGGGCGAGCAGGCAGTTCCGCGCGAAGCTGGTCTCCTTCGGATCTTTGATGCCGTAAAGATCGAGCGTCGCTTGTGATTCGTCGCTGGTATCCATCAGCTCGGGAGCGCTGGTCTGCATCTTAAAGGCCATTTCATAGGCATTGATGCGCGTGTTGATCTCCTGATCGCCTGTTTCGACGAGGCGCTTCAGGTTGAGCTCACGCACGGCATCGACCACCTGCCGCTGCTGCGCGGCGCTGATCTCATTGGGCGTGGAGAGATTCACAATTGGATCGCCCTTATTGCGCAGCGGCACGCCTTGGTAGGTCGTCGGCAGCACGCCGCTACCCCACAGCACGGAGCCGCCCCGCGGACCACGCGGGCCGCTTTGCAGCACGACAAAGCCGGGCAGATCCTCGCACTCGCTGCCGAGGCCGTAGGTCACCCAGGCACCCATGCTCGGACGACCAAACAGGCCGCTGCCGGTGTTCATGTACATCTTCGCCGGGGCATGATTGAAGAGGTCCGTCTTGCAGGTGGTGACGAGGCTGATGTCATCGACGATCTTCGCGGTGTGTGGCAGGTAATCACTCACCCACGCGCCGCACTGGCCATGCTGCTTGAAGCCGATTTTGGGTCCAAGGAGGTCGCTGCGATGGCTGCTGTCCATGAAGGCAAAGCGCTTCCCCTTCGTGTAGCTCTCGGGAATGGGTTTGCCGTTCAGTTTGGTGAGCAGCGGCTTGTATTCAAAAGTCTCCAACTGCGATGGCCCGCCCGCCATGAAGAGGAAGATGACGTTCTTCGCCTTCGCCGGGAAATGAGTCTTCTTCGGTGCCAGCGCGGCATCGCGTGCCATGAGCGATGACAGCGCCATGGAGCCGACGCCAATGCCGCAGCGACTGAAAAAGTGACGACGTGTTTGGTGAAGAAGCGGGTTCATGGCAGTTCGCGGATGCGGAGTTTGCGGAAGAGGATGGGGGAGCCTTCGCTTTCGAGGCAGAGGAAACCTTGGGCAGGATTGCAGGCGGTGCCGCCGCTGACTTCTTCGCCATTCACCCAGAGGCGGACTTCGCCGTTGATGGCGCGGATGTAGTAGTGATTCCATTCGCCGTGACCTTTGGCGAGGTGCTTGCGTGGGAAGCTGCGGCTGCCATCGGGCGAGAGCGGCGGGAATGGGGTCATCTTCACGCCGACGGGAAAGACATCGCCATTCGTGCCGAACCAATCAGTCTTGCCTCCGGCGGCCTTGACCTTGTCGGTGTAACCATGATCGAGCACCTGCACCTCGATGCCCTGAGGCAGGCCGGGCTTTCCGGCGGCGGTGAGCTTCTCAATCGAGGCTGGCGTGGCCCAAACAAACACGCCGGAGTTCCCCGCCGTCTTTTGATGGCTCCACTCGACGACCATCTCGAAGTTTTTGAACTCCTTCACGGTGCGCATGACGCTCACGGGCTTGCCCGTGCAGTGCAAGACACCGTCCTTCCAGCTCCAGGTGTCGTCGGCGCTGTTTACCTTGGTGAAGTCTTCGGCCTTCAAATCCCGGAAACCGGGCTGCGTGTCATCTATAAAAGCACGCACCGGATCAGCGGCGAGCAGTGGCAGGGAGGAAAGCAGGAGGGAAAGGAGGAGTTTATTCACGGGTGACGGTTTCATCGAGGTTGAGGAGAGTGCGGGCGGCATTGAGCGAATCGAGTTTCTTCAACACGGCGAGTTCATCTGGCTTTGGGGCACGGGCGGTGCAGCGTTTGAATGCGGTTTCGAGGCCGTCCTTGTCGATGATCTTCTTCAAGGCGGTGGCGAACTCGAAGAAGCCGCTGTCATTCATCAAGGTGAGCGCTTGCAGAGGTGTGTTGCTGCGGATGCGGCGGGTGCAGGAGCTGAAACCTTCCGGCGCATCGAAGACCGTGAGCGAAGGCGGCGGCGAGGCGCGGTAGATGAAGGTGTAAAAGCCGCGACGATAGCGATCCTCGCCTTTGCTCACGCTCCACACACGCTTCACCTGGCCCTGGCCCATCACACCATCGGGGATCGGCGGATACACGGGTGGACCACCGATTTTCGTCGAAAGCAGACCGCTTGCGGCGAGGCACACATCACGCACGACTTCGGCATCGAGGCGCAGACGTGTCTGGCGGGCGAGAAGATAGTTCTGCGGGTCTTTTTCGATCAACTCGGGGCGATTGGTGGAGCTTTGGCGATAGGTCTTCGAGGTCACGATGAGCTTGTGCAGCTCTTTGAGGCTCCATTTTTTCGCGGTGAACTCGTTGGCGAGCCAGTCGATGAGTTCAGGATGGCTGGGAAGCGTGCCTTGGGAACCGAAGTCGTTTTCCGTCTCCACGATGCCGCGGCCAAAATACTGCTGCCACACGCGATTGACGATCACACGGGCCGTGAGCGGGTTTTTTGGGCTCATGATCCATTTCGCGAGATCGAGCCGGTTGGGCTGTTTCGAGGTCGTTTCGAAGGGATGAAGCACGGCGGGTGTTCCGGGCTGTACTTCGACATCGGGGCGCGTGAAGTCGCCTTTGATGAAAACGGTCGTTTTGCGTGGTTTGGCCGTTTCCTTCATCACGAGCGTCGTGGTGCCCTTGTTGAGCAGCGTGTCGAGTTCCTTGTGGCGGTCGTTCAGCTCACGAAACGGCCCCACGCCGCCGATGCTGGCGGCAAAGAGCGTCTGGTTTTGCACGAAGCCGCGTTTCGCCTTCGGCATGGCGAGGGTTTTCACGATGGTGGCATTCAGGCTCTTCTTGATCGCCGGTGTGATGCCCGCCTCCCAGGCATCGAGGTCGGCGGCGTGCTCCTTCATGTAGGCTTTGATCTTCGCCTCGACCTCTTTGAACTCCTCGGTGAGGCCTTTGACATCCGTTTTGGGATCAAAGACCTTCATCTCCGGTTCGTCCTGGTTGTTCAGGAAGGCGAACATCTGATAATACTCTTTGTGGGCGATGGGATCGAACTTGTGATCGTGACACTGCGCACAGCCGATGGTGAGGCCGAGCCACACACTGCCGGTCGTCGCCACGCGGTCGAAAACGCTGTCGATGCGGAACTGCTCTTTATCGATGCCGCCCTCCTGATTGATCTGCGTGTTGCGATGAAAGCCGGTGGCGATCATCTGGCTCTCGGTGGCTTTGGGAAGCAGATCACCGGCGAGCTGCTCGATGGTGAACTGATCGAAGGGCATGTCCTTGTTTAGCGAGTCGATCACCCAGTCCCGGAACTTCCAAATTTGGCGCGGGGCGTCGATGGAGTAGCCGTTGGAATCGGCGTAGCGGGCCTGATCGAGCCACCAGCGGCCCCAGCGTTCGCCGTAGTGTTTGCTGGAAAGGAGACGGTCCACGAGCGCTGCATATTTTTTGTCAGACCAGTCGGAAAGATCGGTCAGATCAGCCGGAGAAGGTGGCAAACCCGTCAGATCGAGGAAGACGCGACGGATGAGCGTTGCGGGATCGGCTTCAGGGGAAGGTTTGAGGTTTTCCTCGGCGAGGCGCTTCTGGATGAAGTGATCAATGCCATCTCCAGCGTGCTTTTGCGGCGGGATGAAGGCCCAGTGCGCCTCATACTTCGCGCCTTGCTCGATCCAGGCTTTCAAAGTCTCGCGTTGCTTGGCGGTGAGCGGTGGCTTGTGGGACTTCGGCGGCGGCATGAGCTCGTCCTTGTCCTCGCTGATGATGCGCTGCCAGGCGTCT
>JBILVU010000228.1:0-5992 GCA_044370285.1 Prosthecobacter sp. | reverse complement strand
GTGCAGGCCATCAATGGCTCCTGCGTCTGCTGCTCCTCGCTGAACGACTTCATGCTCACGCTCGGCACCATCGAAGTGCCACGCGGCGGCGTGCTGCTCGTCGAGGCGAATGGCGCATCTGATTTCATCACGCTTATCTCCGCCATCGCCATGCGTGGCGAGTGCCGACGCTTCCTTTCGCCATTGCAGGTCAGCATGATCGACGCCGTCCGCTGGCAGAAGCGCCGCAAGCATAACCAACTGGAGCAGGAGCAGGTGAAAACCAGCACGCACTGGATGCTCACGCACACCGGCAGCGTCAAAGCCCCGCGCCTCGCCGGCATCCGCGCCGCTTTGAAAATCCTCACGCCACGCGGCCAGGAGACCGATGTGGAGCGCTTTGCCGATTTCCTCCGCCTCCAAAGCGCCACCGCCCGCTTCGCCACGCCAGAGACACCGAAGGCAGCTCTCTTCGAATCCGCAGCCGAAGCACCGCATGAGCACCATCACGACGACGAACGCGCCTTCACCTCCATGCGCGTGCCCGTGCCCTTTGTCGTGCAGCGAAGCGATCTCGAGCGCGTGCTGCGTCACCTGCCCGATGAAGTCCTCCGCGTGAAAGGCCTCTGCCGACTCGCCGAAATGCCGCAGATCCCGTTTTCCTTCCAGCACGTGCGCCCCGAAGGCGAGACGTGGTTCCTCCCCATGATCGGCACCCTCGGCATCATCCCCAGCGGCGTCGTCATCGGCGTCGGCCTGCCGGAAAAGGTAATCGAAAATGCCTTTGACGCCCTGCCGAGCGCTGAACTCCGACCTGACATTCAGATTCAGGCAGCATGATTGAGGAAAAACGCATTCTGCCATCCGCCAAATCGCCCATGTCCTCCCGCCCAAACCGTGAAATCGTCGTCCGCCATGCTGCCGGAGCACCGGAAGCGCTCGCTGCGGTCATCCGCACGGAGCGGGAGCTGGAAAAGCTCATCGCGGGTGAAGGCGAGATCGACCGCACACAACTCGGTTCCGTCGTGAAAAAGCTCCACGTCGTCATCGCTGACTACTTGGAGTCCGGGAAAGGCATCGACATCAGCCTCAACCCGCTGGAAATCCTCAGCGCCATCACCGCCGCCATCGAAGAAGCCGCAGAACACCCCAGCCCCTGGCCCGATGGAGCCGACGCACGCACCTTCTTCATCCACGGCCTCTACGATGAGATCATCCAGCAACCGAGCAACATCTTCGAGACCAAACTCTTCCCCGACGGCAGTGAGCGCTACATCCCCGTCAGCCGCGTCACCTGGAAAGCCTGCCTCGAACACCTCCGCGACCAAATCACCGCCACAGGCCTCAAGATCGCACAGAAGCGTGCCTGAAACAGTGGGGCAGCTAATTTAAGACTCACCGTATGCTCGCGCACGCGGCAGAGTGCTCGTGGCAGCAGCGAAGGTAGCGATTCAACGCCGAGCCTTGTCCGGCTCCAGCCAGGGTTTGGAGGTGGGGAGCTTGCCAAACATGGCGTGGCATTCCTCGCGGTAGGCACGGCCCATACTGGCCGAGACCCGTGGTGAGGTCTTTGAGGTGACCTCGGGTGATGAGTGAGGGTGCGCTGCAAGGCAGCGGAGTGACTGGTTTACGACGCCATAGCATATTCAATGACCTCTGCTTGCTTGAGTTGATGGTCTTCTTCGGGCTCGACGGCGCATTGGCAGTCGGAGCAGCATTTCAGGTCGTCGAGCAGGAAGCCGCGTTGTTTCCAGAGGTCGAGCTCATCACCGATTTCGAGTCCGAAGCGTCCGGCGATCTCGCGGGCGATGACGCCGAAGCGAGCGCGGTATTTGTAGATGAAGCAGAAGAGCATGCCGCGATGCTGCAAGGATGGCCCGCTGTAAAACAGGCCGGGCGTGATCGTGGACTCATCCGCCTCCTCGCTGAAGACTGGTTGGCCCTTTTTCCAATCCCAGAGATCGCGGATCGGCTCGATGGCACTGCGAAAGCCGGTGCAGAGGATGGGCGGTGTGGGGCTTTGGAAGGGTTTGCCAGCCTGCACATCGAGTTCGAAGCCGCCGCGCACCGGGCGGATGGCGAGCACTTCGGCGTTTTTGTAGAAGTGAATGGTGCCGGGAGCTTCGAGCAGGGCTTTTTTGAGGCGGTCGCGGGTGCGTGGGCTCAGAGCGCGGCTGGGATCGGGATCGTCGCTGTCCCAGGGATGGCCGCGAGAGAGCAGATGCACTTTTTTGCCGAGCTGCATGAGCTGGATGGCCGCATCGATGCCGCTCTCATAGCCGCCGATGAGCGTGAAGACATCGCCCGTGAGTGCGAGTTCCTCCCAATCGCGCACGCGGCTGTTGTGCTGGCCGAAATCAGCTCCCTCGATGCCGCCGAGATCGGGGCGTGCGAATTCGCCGACGGCCCAGATGACGAAACGGGCGGTGCGCAGGCCTTTCGAGGTCTCCACCTCGAATCCATCCCTCATGCGGCGCAGGCCGGTGACTCGCACGCCGCTCTCCACCTCGAGTTCGTAGTGTTTGGCGATGGATTGGAGGTAGATGGCGTAGTCTTTCCCGGTGGGGTGCTGCGTGTTGAGGAAATCAGCGGGGGAGGTCTCCGGTGAGATGGCGTTGAGATCGGCAAAGCCGAAGTTGTTCGAGTGAAAGGAGGGCGTGAGCAGTGTCATCTGCTCCGGCCAGGCTTTGAAGCTGGCTCCGACGCCTTTTTCATCGACGACGAGCACGTCTTCGACACCTGCTGCTTGGAGGGCCAACGCACAGCCCAGTCCTGCTGGCCCCGCGCCGACGATGAGGACGTTGTGCGAGAGTTTCATGAGAAAAGAAGCGCGATGAGCCAGGCGCTCGCGAGAGAGGTCAGCGCCTGTCTGCCTGCGAGCAGAGCTGCATGTGACCACCCCAGTTCCTTGCGGACGGTCCACAAGGTGACGAGGCAGGCGGTGAAGGTGCTGGCGAGCCAGACGAGCACGAAAAGCTGCCCGGCGCTCAGAGTGGAAAGCAGCGCCCCATCACCGCTGTTCAGGGTGAGCAGGCCGTCTTTGCGCAGGATGGAGAAGAGGATGCCTGGAGCTGCCTCACCCGGCAGGTGAAACAGCCCCAGCAACGGTGCCACGCCCGCCGTGATCCGGGCGATGACGCCGAAATGCTCCAGCAGCGCTGCCGCGAGGCAGATGACGATGAAGATAGGCATGGCCTGCTTTAAAAACTGCCCCAGCGCCGCCTTCACACGCCACCACACGGCTCGTAGTGAGGGCTTTTGCAGAAAGGATCGCTCATGCAGTGGCAATGCGGCCTCCTTTGCCAATGAACCATGCCACAGCCGCGTGTGCAGCGCCCCGATGACAAACAGCGCCGCCAGATAGGGGAAGAAGAGCCACGGATACCCTGTGGCCCCGAAGAGACTCAGCGATGCGCCGATTTGATAACTGCAGGCACTGCCAAAGCTGATGAGCGAGACGCACGACTTCCGCGTGCAGGACGAGCAGGAGCGGCTCTGGAAAACGGCCACCACATTGCAGCCGAAGCCGGTGAGCACGGGAATCAAATCGCGACCGCTGAGACCGATGCGCCGCAGCCAGGGATCGAGCGCGGCGCTGATGCGGTCCTTCAGCCCTGTCTCCTCCGCCAGCGCCACGCTCACGCTGATGAGCAGCACCACCGGGAAGGCCCACAAAAACGAATACCACCCCAGCGTGATCGCCCCGTAACTGCCCGTGAGCATCACCTGCGCCAGTTGCGGCCAGCTTTGTGCAAAGACCTTCAGCGGTGTGATCGCCAGTTCATCGACCAGCGGCTGCGCCCAGCCCGCGAAGACGTAGGCCGCATACACGGGCAGCGCAAACATGAGTCCCATGCTGAGCAAAGCGAGCCATGGCCCGGCGAGCGGGTGCTCGAAGAGCGTCGTCTGCGGCTGCACCGCAGTGTGTGGCAGTCCGCTGGGCTGCTCGGATGGCATCGCATTCACCTGCGCGGCGCCTTGAATGGCCGCCAGCACGCGTCCGCGTCCCCCTGCATCCAGTTCACGGGCATTGACGACCACGACTGGGATGCCAAGACGCTCACGGTAGATCTGCGCCAGACTTTCGATCTGCGCCGGTGCCTTGTCGCGAAAGGTGATGGCGAGGGCGCTCTTCTTCTGGGTGAGATCGAGTTCACGCAGTAGCGTCTCCACCTCGCTCACCGCATGCGTGCCGCGCGCCACCAGCAGCACCACATCCGCCTCCTGCATGGCCGCCAGTGCCGTGCGTGTGGTCTGCGCATCGTCATTCACCCGGATGCCCGGCGTATCCACCACCTCGCAGCCGCAGTCAGCTACATGGCATCTGCGGCAAACCACCGTCGATCCACGGAAGTTTGACTCATCCCCGGTCGCGTGGCCGGTGATACCGCGAAAGAGAGCGGATTTACCGGCGGATTCGAGTCCGGTGAGGACGACAGAAGCTTGTTTCATCTAATGCAAATAGATTGCACAATGGTGAAATGCAAGCCAAGACTCACTCCATGCGCGTCACCATCCTCTGTGGCTTCCTCGGCTCCGGTAAAACAACGCTCCTGCGGCGCATGCTGCGGGAGGCGGATGCGGGACTGCGCCTCGGCGTCATCGTCAACGATGTGAGCGACCTCGAGGTCGATGGCGATCTCGTCCGCGAGGCCGAGCGGCTCTCCGAAGCGGAGGGCACTCTCGTTAGCCTTTACTCTGGCAGCATCAGCGGCAGCCGACGCGAGGCCTTTCGCGAGGTGCTGTCCCGTTTCGCGGCACGGAAGGATGTGGATCATCTCCTCATCGAAACCTCCGGCAGCACCCACCCATGGCCCTTGATCGAAGACATCCGCGAGCATGCGGTGATGGAGTTGCACGGCTTCATCACCCTGCTGGATGCTCGCTCACTCGTCGCCGATCATGGCGGCGGCGCGGAGCTGCTGCGTAAACTGGTGCAAAATGAAGCTCAGGGCATTCGCAGCGCGGAAAACCTCCTCACCGAGCAACTTCAATTCGCCAGCACCCTCGTGCTCACCAAAGCGGAACGCGTTTCAGCCGCGAATCTGGCCCTCGTGCGCAAAATGCTCGAAATCCTCCATCCCAATGTCCGCGTGCTCACCGCCAGCTATGGCAAAGCGGAGGTCGATTGGCTCCAAATCGGCGGTTTTGACCTCACCCGCGCCGAAAGGCTCGCCAACGGCCTGCCGGACGAAGATTTCGGCGAAAGCGCCGCCTACGGCATCGGCCACACCGTCGTGCGAGACGAGCGTCCACTGCATCCACAGCGGTTTTGGAAGTGCTTCCGCGAGCAGCTCGGCCTCGGCATCCATCGCAGCAAAGGCTTCATCTGGCTCGCCTCGCGACCGCGTGAGGTGCTGCTGTGGAATCAAAGCGGCGGCAGCATCGAAATGGAACTCATGGCCTACTGGAAGGCCGAACTCGTCCAAAACCCCGATGGCAAACTGCTCCCACACGAGATCGCCCAGCTCCGCGAGTGGCTGCACGGCACCCATCCTATTTTTGGCGACCGCATGAACGAGCTCACCCTCATCGGCACCGAGCACGACCGCGCCATTTTCATCCGCCACCTGCAAACCTGCTTCTGCACCGACGAAGAAATCCGCCACTGGCAATCCGGCGGCACCTTCGACGACCCCTGGCCGAAAACCCTGCGGCAAGTCTGATCCCCACGCTTTTTCATCTCATGAAACCCAATACAAAACTCCCCGTCACTGTCCTTTCCGGCTTCCTCGGCGCTGGAAAGACCACGCTGCTCAACCACATCCTGCGCAATCGCGAGGGCCGCAAAGTCGCCGTGATCGTCAATGACATGAGCGAGGTCAATGTGGACGCCCAGCTCGTGAAAAGCGGCGATGCCAAACTCTCCCGCACCGAGGAAAAAATGGTCGAGATGAGCAACGGCTGCATCTGCTGCACCCTGCGCGAGGATTTGATGCAGGAAGTCGCCACGCTGGCCAAAGAAGGCCGCTTTGACTCCATCCTCATCGAATCCACCGGCGTCTCCGAGCCC
>JBILVU010000227.1:0-6006 GCA_044370285.1 Prosthecobacter sp. | reverse complement strand
ATCAAGACCCGAGTCCTTGCCGCCATGCGCCTCCTCAACGAAACCCGCCTAACCTCCGCCGAGATCGCCAGCAAAACCGGCTTCGTCGATGCCAGCAGCTTCGCCGAACAATTCAAACGCCGCACCGACGCGACCCCAACCGAGTATCGAGCGAAGCAGGCGAGGTAGGCACTGTGGTGCAACCATGGTTGGGCAGATGAAGCCGCCTTTGACCCTGCCCATGGATTCTCGGCTGATGCCACGCACACTATACCAGGCAGACTTTGCACAAACCCATCGATTCCCGGACGGCCTGCAAGCGAAGCGATAACCGATCTCGGATGCGCTCGGCGTAGTCGTGGGCACCGTGATTGTCCGGCGTGGCGGGTCACTCGCGGAGAGGCAGCAGATGCTTGGGCAGGTCAGCCACACGCTCGCAGCCGATCTGTTCCATGACCTGGCGAAGCTGGCGCTTGAGCATGATCAAGGTGTGATCACCTCCTCGGGGTCCCAGAGCGCCCACGCCATACATGAAACTGCGGCCCATGAAGACAAACTTGGCACCTGAGGCGAGGGCGCAGGCCACATCCGGACCGCTACGAACGCCGCTGTCGAGCATCAAAGTGGTGCGGCTGCCAAACTCGCGCTGCAAGGCCGCGAGGGAGCGGATGGTGGAGTCCCCGGCGTCGAGCTGGCGGCCGCCGTGGTTGGAGACGATGAGCCCATCGGCACCGAGTTGGAGAGCCAGTTCCGCATCCTCGTGCGTGACGATGCCTTTGACGACCAGCTTGCCCGGCCAGCGCTCGCGGATGGCCTTGATCTTGTCCGCGCTGAGACGGCCGGAGAAGGTTCGGTTCATGAACAGACCCAGATGTTTCATGTTCAGTCCTTTCGGGATGTAGGGCTTCATGGTCTGGAACTGCGGTGCGCCCGCCGTGAGCTGACCGAGGCACCAGGCCGGGCGCATCATCATCTGGAGGATATTGCGCAAGGACATGCGCGGCGGGATGGAAAGGCCATTGCGGATTTCTTTGGGCCGGTAGGCAAAGGTGGGCGTGTCCGCGAGAATCACGAGCACCGGGAAGCCCGCCGAGCGCGCACGGTCGAGGAGCTTGTCCCGCAACTCAGGCTCGGCTGGATGATAGAGCTGGAACCAGGCCTTGCCGCCTGTGATCTCGGCCACAGTCTCGATGCTGGCGGTAGCCACCGTGCTGAGGATGAATGGCACCTGATGCTGGCGTGTTGCCTTGGCAAGAATCTCCGTGGCGCGCGGCCAGACGAGCCCCTGAAGGCCGATGGGGGCAACGCCAAACGGAGCCTCATAAGTTTGGCCAAAAATCTCGGTCCGCAAATCAGCGCCCGCGTAGTCGCGGAGATACCACGGGTGCAGACGCAGCTCGCGTATTTCCTCGGTGTTGCGGCGGAGATTCACCTCCGAGAAACAACCGCCTTCCAGATACTCAAACGCAAAGCGCGGCACCCGCCGCCGCGCCCGCTCGCGCAGGTGCTCAATGGACGGATACTGGGAATGGAAGGCTGAGGAATCAGGCTCAGGGGTGGATTTTTGGCTCATGGTGGAGGGAGGGCAGGACTGAGGATGCAGCGGAGCGCAAACGCCAGCGGTCTGCAATGATCAGCGCGTGCTGAACGGAATCGGGAAGTGAGATCTCACGGGGCCAGGGGTTAGAAATCGCGGCTGTAGCCGGCGAGCCAGCCGCCATCGACGGGGATGATGGCACCGTTGAGGTAGGAGCTTTCGGGGGCGGCGAGGAAAAGGACGGCGTGGGCGATTTCCTCGGGTTGGCCGGGGCGGCCGAGGGGGACGTGGGCGAGCATGGCCTGGACGCGGTCGTTGAACTGGCCGTTCTCGCCGTAGAAGAGCTGCTTGGTGCCTTCGCTGAGGATAGAGCCGGGGGCGATGCAGTTGGTGAGGATGCCCTGCGAGCCGAGTTCGATGGCCATGGTGCGGGTGAGATTGACGACGCCGGCCTTGGCGGCGGTGTAGGCGCATTGGAGGCGTGCGGGGACGAGTCCCATGACGGAGGAGATGTTGATGATGCGGCCGGATTTGCGTTGGAGCATGTGGCGCGAGGCGGTCTTGCTCACGAGGAAAAGGCCGGTGAGGTCCACGCGGAGGATGCGGTCCCATTCCTCGGCGGGAAAGGAGTCGATGTTCACGCGGTGAGCCATGGTGTTGATGCCGGCGTTGTTGACGAGGATGTCGAGGCGACCGTGCGCGGCGATGATCTCGCTGATGGCGGACTCGATCTGTTTTTCATCAGTAACATCCATGCGGAGTGCCATGGCTCCGGGCGTGGCATCGGCGAGCTGGCGGGCACCTTCGAGGTTGATGTCGGCATAGACGACTTTGGCGCCGTTGGCGGCGAGCGAGGCGCAGATGGCTTGGCCGATGGCTCCGGCGGCTCCGGTGACAAGGGCGACTTGGTCTTTGAGTTGGACTTTCATGAGTGGGGAAAATTATACGAGGCCGAGGAGAGGGTGTTCGATGAGGTGGCGGAGGGTTTGCAAAAAGCGCGCGGCCGCGGCACCGTCGTTCACGCGATGATCAAAGGTGAGACTGAGCGTGAGCCGATCACGCGCGGCGAAGGTGCCGTCATCGAGCGGCACGGCCTCGCGCACGATGGCACCGATGCCGAGGATGGCGGATTCGGGGGGATTGATGACCGGGGTAAAAGCTTCGACGCCGAGGCTGCCGAGATTGCTGAGCGTGAAGCACGCGCCCTGCATGTCTGCGGCAGCGAGCTGACCGGCACGAGCGGCGGCGATGAGCCTCTGCGATTGCGCGGCGATCTGAGTGAGCGTGGAGGTGCCTACGTCGCGGATGACGGGGACGAGCAGGCCTGCTTCGGTGTCCACAGCGATGCCGAGGTGGATGCTTTCGGGGAGCAGGAAATGATCGTCCGCCCATGTGGCGGCGAGCATGCGATGCTGTCGCAAGGCGGCGGCGGCGAGTTTGACGAAGATGTCGTTGATGGTGGGGACGACCTGGATGGAGTGTTGGAGTGAGGGAGTGATGGATTTGAGCTGCTGACGAAAGGCGAGCAGCGCGGTGGCATCGCAGCGGGCGGTGATCGTGACGGGCACGGTCGTCTGGCGGCTGTGCATGAGCCGTGCGGCGATGGTGCGCCTCAGAGGCGTGAGCGGCACCTGTTTCATGCCGGAGGTCGTGGTAGAAGTGGCGGAGGCAAGGACATCGCGCTCTCGGATGCGGCCACCGTTGCCGGTGGGTGTGAGTCTGGCGAGATCAACGCGATGCTCTTTGGCGGCTCGGCGGGCGCGGGGGCTTGCGGGTGGTTGGGATGAGCCTCCAGCAGATTCAAGGAGGCCAGCAGATTGGGAAGGACTGATTTTTTCCACAGATTCAGAGAACCCGAAGATTGTCTGATTTGAGGATTTAATCTGTGGGTTTTCTGAATCTGTGGGAGACGTCTTCGGTGGTGTGGCGGGAGGAGTTTCTCCTTCGGCAAGGAGGTAGCCGAGCACGTGCCCGACTTTGATGACGTCGCCCGGCTTGGGGCCGTCGGGTGCGATGTGCAAGAGGCCGCTGTCGATGGCTTCGACCTCTTGCGCGGCTTTGTCGCTTTCGAGCGTGAAGAGCGAATCGCCTTCCTTGATGAAGTCGCCATCTTTCTTCAGCCAGGCGAGGAACTTGCCTTCCTCCATGGACCAGCCGAGCCGGGGTAATGTGATGTTGATGGGCATGACTTTGGTCTATTCAGCGCAAAGGTTGCGAATGGCCTGGGCGATGGCTTCGACATCAGGCACCACCGCCGCCTCAAGCGTGGGGCTGTAAGGTGTAGGCGAGGGTTTGCCGTTGAGTCGGCGGATGGGCGCATCGAGGTCGTCGAATCCGCGGTCGGCGAGTTGAGCGGCGATCTCGGCGCTGATGCCGCAGTGCGCGAAGTCTTCGTCCACGATCAAAATGCGGCCGGTCTTGGCCACCGATTGAATGATGGTGTCCACATCGAGCGGTGCAACGGTGCGGGGGTCGATGAGTTCGACGTTGATGCCTTCTTTGGCGAGTGTCTCACACGCCGCGAGAGTCTTGTGAACCATCAGCGCGAGCGCAACAACGGTGACATCGCTACCTTCGCGCACGATGGCGGCTTTGCCGAAATCGATGAAGTATTCTTCTTCGGGCACGGGGCCTTTCACGGTCATGAGTTCGCGATGTTCGAGGAAGAGGACGGGATCATCGCAAGTAAGCGCTGTTTTGAGCAGGCCTTTCGCATCGCGCGGTGACGAAGGCACAACGACGCGCAGGCCAGGGAAATGCGCATACATCGAGTAGTAGCTGCCGCTGTGATGGGTGGCAGCGTTGTGCCCAATGCCGATGCAGCCGCGCATCAGCACGGGCATCTTCAAGCGTCCGCTGCTCATGTATTGCATCTTGGCGATCTGATTGATGATCTCGCCAACGGAATCGAGCACGAAGTCGGCGAACATGAAGTCCACCACGGGTCGCGTGCCGGTCATCGCTGCGCCACCCGCGAGTCCTACAAAGCCACGCTCGCAGATCGGAGTATCGCGCAATCGTTCGGGGCCATGGATGGCAAACAAGCCACTGGTGGTGGCGAAGTTTCCGCCGCGCACGCCGATGCCTTCACCCATGACGAAGATCTTCGGATTGTGTGCCATCTCTTCGGTCAGCGCTTCGAGTGTGGCCTTCATGAAGGTCAACTCGCGTGTGTCGGCGCTTGAGGCAGGCACATCACGCGGAGGTCCACTGCGTGGTTCGGCATAGACGTGTGTGGTGGCGCTCTCGGCGGTTGGGTAGGCGCTCTTTTCGGCAAAATCATGCGCTGACTCCGTGAGTGTGGCGACCTCCTGCTCGATGGCGCTTAACTCAGCGTCACTGGCGATCTTTTGATCGAGCAAATGCTTCTTCAATCGAGCAATCGGGCAACGTGTTTTCCACACCTCCACGTCTTCACGCGTGCGGTAAGTGAAGTCGCCCATGCCTTCGGCGTGCGCGCGGGTGCGGTAGGTTTTGCACTCGATGAGTGTGGGGCCTTCGCCGTTGCGGGCACTCTTCACGGCCTCACCGGCAGCGGCTTCCACAGCGAGCACATCGTTGCCATCCACTTCAAAGCTTGCGATGCCATAAGCTGCTCCACGCGATGCTACGCTAGGATTGCCCGCAACGCTGGAAAACGGAACCTCGGTGGCAAACTGGTTGTTCTCGCACACGAACAACACCGGCAGCTTCCAGATGGTCGCCATGTTCAGGCCTTCGTGAAACGCGCCGTTGTTCGCCGCGCCATCGCCGAAGAAGGCGACCCCGACATTGCCAGTCTTCATGATCAATGAACTGTAGCCCGCGCCGGTCGCTTGCAGGATGCAGGGACCGACGATGCCGCTGGTGCCCATCATGCCAATCTCGGGCGCAAAGAGATGCATGGAGCCGCCACGACCGCGCGAGCATCCTGTCTCGCGACCATAGAGTTCTGCCATGAGTTGGCGTGGCTCCATGCCTTTGGCGAGGGCGTGACCGTGACCGCGATGTGTGCTGAAGACAGCATCCGCTTCATGCAAATGAGCGCACACACCCGTGGCGATGGCTTCCTCGCCAACATAGGTGTGGCAGGCTCCGGGGATGAGCCCGCGCTGATGCGATTTTGCCAGGCGTTCTTCCACCATGCGGATCGTGAGCATGGTGCGGTAAAGTTGAAGGTGGGATGATTGGTTCGTGATGGAACTCATGCTGATTTAGGTTTGAGACGCAGAAAGCTGATGATGATGCCGCCGACGATGAAGCAGGCGGCGAGGAAGTGGAGGCACTGCATTTCGCCGTAGCCGTGTGTGCGCAGCCAGCCGGTGACGTGGTTGCCTGCGTAGCCGGCGAGGTTCGCACCCATGTTGATCAAACCGGTGGCCACTGCAGCGGCTGAGGCGGTGAGCGTGAGCGATGGCAGCGTCCAAAACGGTGCGATCCAGAAGAACGCGCCCAGCGCGGTGAGACAAAGCCAGATCATCTGTGTGCCAAAGCCCTGCCCCGGAATTGTG
>JBILVU010000033.1:0-51465 GCA_044370285.1 Prosthecobacter sp. | reverse complement strand
GCTGCAACTGCTTCTTCTACCAGTTCGGCAATGCGGGGGGGATCGACCAGATCGAAAAAATTGGCAACAAACTCGGCTTTGGGAATAGCTACGGCATCTGCGAGCAGGAGAGGCCCGGCATTCTGCCAGGCCCCCGATGGATGCAGGAGAACCAGCCAAATAACAAATGGACGGCAGGATACACCGCGAACACCTCCATAGGCCAGGGCATGGTTTTGGTCACGCCATTGCAAATGGCCGTTTTGGTCGCCACGCTCGCCAATGGCGGCAAGGTGCCGGAGCCGAGTTTGCAGGCGAAAAAGGGTGAAGCCACCTGGCGGGCCGATTTGATCGCCGAGGGGCTGCCCGCTGCTCAAATCGAGCAACTTCGTAAAGGAATGCGCCAAGTCGTTCATGGCGAAAACGGCACCGGAAAGGCAGCCCGGAGTGACAAAGCCATCATCACAGGCAAGACCGGCACCGCGCAGAACTGGCGGCGCATCGATGACAAGCGGGTGGAAGACAATCATGCGTGGTTCATCGGCTTCGCCCCTTATGACAAGCCCACTCTGGCCTTCGCGATCCTCAAGAATGGCGGAAAGACTGGCGGCGGAGATTGTGCGCCCGTGGCGAAACGGATCGTCGAGGAAGCCCTAGCATTGCCAGCGGACGGCAGTGGGGAGGTGAAGGCTGTGGAGGTGAATGGCGTGGGGGCTCTGAAACCAAAAGCCATTGATGACCTGAAGGAAAGTGAGGCTCGCCGTAGTCTCAACCAGGCCGCAGAAGAGATGGGAGCGGGCAGCGTCCAGATCCTGAAAGTATCGGTAGTGCGCGGAAAGCTAAAGGTGATGGGCAACGCGAGCGGCATGATCGCGGCGCTAGCCTACCGGGAAAAAATGACCAACCTCTGCAAGCACTGGGACATGCAGTGGTTCTTTCCCGTGCCGCAAACGATGTCTGACGGCCAACGGGTGCGCTTCGAGGCCGAAGGGCTGACTCCAACGGCGGTCGAAGTGGAGAAGGAGCAAAAGCGGCAAAAGGAGGCAATGGCTTCGTTGAATCCGTTGGAAAGAATTCAGAAGCTATATCGCAGCCTCTGGAATCACCTTCAGAGCAAAACCAACCTGCCGGAGCCTCCCGAAGGAGCCAGGCTAGGGATCAACTTCAAAGATTTACCTTTTCCGAAAGAGGACCGCCATTTTCGCAACGGCTTCACCGCCCCGCGTGAAAAGGCTCTCGAGTGGCTCAGAGAAGCCCTCCAAAGCAACCATATGGAATTCCAGGAATGGCCCCCAGAGCCAGCGCCCATCCTCCAAAGGTACCATGTCGGAAAAAGCGATGTGTTCATCCATTCCACTGGCGGCACAATGGTGACAATTGTCGTTCAGACGCCATTCGCAGTCCTGCCTCTGAAAGCGGAGTCCAAACTCCAAATCTGGCCAGAAATGCCGATGCCGCCTTTGTTCGACAAGGTGTCTTTGTTGAAAGGAGAGATCACCCCCGAAGATGCCAGCCCCGATCAAACAAGGATACTCAGCTTTCCCAAGCTGGAAGTATCGCCGACCTTGTCACCCATGTTGCGCTTTGAATCACCCATGCTGCACTTTGAAACACCTTCTGTGGGTCCAGATGACGATCTGGAAAACTTAGAAAGTCGCTATCGCGGGATGGATCGAACGCTCCTCGTGAAGTGATCGAGCCACCTGCACCGCGAGTGGCATCGCGGACTACTTTAGCAAACCGGTGTCCGTGAGCCATTCGAGGAGGCGCTGGGGCCAGCGGGAGGCGGCGGTGGGTTTGGCGTCGGGTTTGTAGCCGAAGCCGTGGCCGGCATTCGCGTAGAGGTGGAGTTCGGCGGGGACTTGGGCGGCTTTGTATTTGAGGTAGAGCGTGGCCATGCCTTCGGAGATGTCCGGGCGGTCGTGGAAGCCGGCGGCGATGAAGAGCGGGGGCATGCCTTTTTCGGCGGAGAAAAGGCCGGAAGTGCCGGGGTAGATCAGGGCTTGGAAGTCGGGGCGGGAGCTCTGGCGCTCGATGGGATCGGCGGCATCTTTTTGGCCGGGATCGTTCTTCATCGCGGCGAAGGCAGCGAGTTCGCCCCCGGCGGAGAAGCCGAGGATGCCGAGGCGGTCGGTTTTGATGTGCCATTCATCCGCACGACTGCGGATGAGGCGCATGGCGCGGCGGGCATCGGCCATGGCGTGATCTTGGATCGTGTAGGTGCTGCCTTTCTCGCGAGCGAGGCGGTATTTCAGCACGAAGGCGGCGATGCCGCGCTCTTGGAACCACTCCGCCAGCGCATAGCCTTCATGGCCGAGGCAGAGCTTCTGATGACCGCCGCCAGGGCAGATGATGACGGCGGTGCCGGTGGCTTTGTCAGCCGCAGGCACAAAGGGCGTGAGGGTGGGCTGGTGGACGTTGCACACATTGGAGCCTTCGACCTTTTCGGGCTCGGCTTGGCGGGCTTCGGAGCCGGGGGCACCCTTTTCCCAAAGCGGGATGGCGGGAGGGGTTTCAGCGGCGATGAGTGTAGTGAACGCGGTGAAAAGGATAAACAAACGGGAGGTCATAAGCACTTCGAGGTTGGCAGCGTTCCAGTCACGCTTCCAGTTCCATTCGCCATGTTTTGTGTGTCAATCATGGCAAAGCTGATGGGGCCGATTCGGGACCAGACAATGCTGAGTTCACGGCACGGTCAGTGTTTCGATGCGCGAATCTCTTCGGCGATGATGGGCGCCCATTTCTTCCAGTGATCGCGGACTGCCTCTGCTGCCAATTGATTACCAAGCACCGGTTTACCTGTCGCCATTTGAGACCACAACCATGCGGTCGCACTATCGTAAAACCCATTGGGAGGCATGGTACCCACCTCGGCCACGTCGAAAAAACCGCGAGCTGTCATGCCTCGCGACCCAAAGTTGGCGAAAGCTGCTTTCGGCGGCACCTGAGTTAATGGGAGCGAGGTGAAAGAGGTTTCTTCGGAGCCTTGGAAAGCCAGAAAACCTCGTTCAGGACGATATTGCGCAACGAACAACAGGAAAAGGCCATCTTCGATCTCATGAACGCCGACCAGGTCGAGTTCCTCATCGGCAACAAAGGCCCAACGCTGAGGCCCCGATACGATCTCAACCTTGGTCTTGCCATTCGACAGATACCAGCCAGCCATGTGAGGTAGCCCTGCGTAAATGCGCTCCTTTCCGCGCAACTCGACAACGAACTCACGAGAGCCTGAACGGACCGTCTCGACGACCTCCACATCCCACCGAAACCACGCAGCAAGTCCGACCAGACAGGCCATGACAACGCTCACGAACAACGCCAAAACTGGTTTTTGGGCTTTCATGCGCGGATCAGACTGCAAAGGCCGTAACAAAAGCAGCAAAACGGGGATTCATAAGGGTGACGAAACTGACAGAAAGCATCCCTGGCCGCCAGCGGCTTTCCTTGAAGTTTTAGCCCGGTTTCTGACGGCTGTTCTGACGCATCTTTTTAGTGGGCTTGTGAAGGAATGGCGGGTATAACTCGGGCACCCTACCCCCAAATGCCGTCGCGGCATGTCTCGCTGAATGAGCCGTCCCATCACATCCATCCGTTTTCCAGGCGAGAGCACCTGGGAGGTCTGGCGCAGCAATCGCGCTGGGAAGTGGGAGCATGTGCTGATGGCAGAGGTGAATGACAAGGCGGGCATCCATGCCCTGCCCTCCGTGCATGTGGATAGCTCCCCTTTCTGGTCCGCCGCGCAGGGTGAGGAGGTGCCGGAGCCAGATGATGTCTCCGTGCTGCGCTGGGAGGCTTCGGGCGTGAGTGATTTGGAAGGTGCGCGGCAATCCGCCTGCTGGAAGGTTTTGGAGCAGCCACACCGGCACCTGATCGGCTCGATGGCTATCGCAGCGGATATGCTGGATGATGAGAGCCTGGGCCTGCCAGCGGAGCGCTATGAGATCAGCGCCCGCATGCTGCCACTGCCGACGAATGGCATCGCGATCTGGAAGGAAAGCGGCCGCTTCGTGATGGCTTTCACGCGTGAGGGGCAGTTGCTGCATGTGACGCTGCTGGCCTCGCCGATGCTGGATGCCGATGCGGTGCTGGAAATCCGCGATGGGCTGGTGGCGCTCGATGCGCATGAGTTTCTCGATCAGATCAACGAGGTCAAAATATGGACGGACTGCGAGCCGGATTTCGTGGTCGCCCTTTCGAGCACGCTGAGCACCAGCGACGTGCAAAAAGAGCCGCGTCCGGCCCCCATCGTGCCCGCGAGCTTCATCGACCTCGTGCCGATGCAGGTGGCACTGGTGCGCGGCGAGCAGCAGCGGCGGCAGCGGCTCGTGCAGATCGCCACGGCTCTGGCGGCGGTGTTCGTCGTGGTGTTTGCCTCATGGGCCTTCCTGCTGTGGCGTCAGGAGCAAACAATCCTCGCCGAGGAAAAAGCGCTGCAAAACCTGGGCCCGCAGGTCTTTTCCGTGCAGGAGGCGAAGCAGGCCTGGATGGCCATGGAGGGGGCGGTGAACCCGGATCTGTATCCGGTGGAGCTTTACCATCAGATCATCTCCCTGCTGCCACCGTCCGGCGTGCGCCTGAACGAGTTCCAAATCGAAAACGACACGCTCACCGTGCATGGCGAGGCTTCGGATACGCAGAAGGGCCTCGATTTCCGCGAGCAGCTCACGAACAGCCCTGCTCTCTCCCGCTTTGAGTGGAACATCCCCGTTCCGAAGAGCCTGGACGGCACGCGAGTGCAGTTCGATGCGGTAGGAACCTACAAACAGATCGAGGAGGTGCCCGGTGAAGGCCAGTGAACAACGCCTCGTGCTCGTGCTGATCATCCTCGTGGCCGTTTTTGCCACGGGTTTCACCGCCATGCGCATGCTGGGCTGGCAGCGCACGTTGGATAAGAAAGCCCGCTCGGTCGTGATGCGCACGAATGAGACAAAGCAGCTCCTCACCGAGGCTCCGATGTGGGAGGAGCGGCTCGCCTGGCTGCGCACGGCCCAGCCGCAGATGACCAGCGTGAACAAGGCGAACAACGACCTGGATCAATCCCTCGTCGAGACCGCCAAGAACAACAATGTCACCATCGAAAACAAGCAGCTCCAGGAGCCAGCCGAGACCTCCTACTTCCATCAGGTGGGTGAGACGGTGGTCGTGAAGACGGAGGTGAAGCAGCTCTTCCAGTGGCTGCATGCGTTGCAGACGCCGGAGAGCTTTACGCTCGTCTCCCACCTCACCATCCAGCCCGTGCCGGAGGACACCACCAAGGTGACCGCCACCGTGCATGTCTCCCGCCTTTTTTCCCTCACCAAGACACCCACTGAAAACACGGTCGAAACCGCCAAGACCCCATGAAAACTGCCCTCGCCCTCATCACGATGACGCTGGGAGCCACTTCGAGCCTCCCGGCGGTGGAAAATGCCTCTGCGTCTGGTTTTGAACCGCCGAAGAAATACGGCGCCGAACGCTACATGGCCGGTTGGGAGCGGAATCCCTTTGCCGTGCCCACCCCGCCAGCGCCACCGCAGGCGGTGGAGTCCCAATTCAAAGACCTCGCCATCAAATCCATCTACGGCCCGAAGGACAGCCCCATCTTCTCGCTGGTGAACACCAAGACGCATGAACGCATGCGCATCACCATGGAAAAGCCGACCAAGGACGGCGTGGAATTGAAGAGCTTTTCCCTCGCTGAAAACCGCCGCGAGACCACCATCGAGGTCGCCAAAGGCACGGAGACCGCCACGCTGAAATATGCCACCGACTACGTGCCACCTGCGGCCAACGGTGCGCCAGGAGCCAGGCCGGGAATGCCAGGTATGCCGGGTGCTCCAGGCATGCCCGGAGGAGCCAATCGCATTCCCATTCCCCAGCTCGGAGCGGCCAATCCAGCCGCCAATCGCAACGTTCCCGGCCAGCCAGCCACCCCAGCGAATCGCGGTGCGCCAGGCAGCCCGGTCGTCGTCGGAGCTCAGGGTGCCAATACGGCCGCCACCGATGCCGCCGCCCGCCGCCGGATCATCCCCGGCGTAGCAGGCACGGCCAATCCCGCCGCCGATATCCCCGCCGTCAATGTCGGAGTCGGCAACAACGGCTCGCCCACCATCACGCTCGGCAATACGGGCAGCAACACCCCTGCCCCGCAGCCTCAGAATACGGGTGCCCCCGGCGAGATCAGCCCGCCCATCGTCCGTCCGCCGCCTTCGATCTATCTCGATGGCAGCCAGCAGCAGTAGCACCACCTTCATCCTGTCATGAAAGCATCGTCTCATCTGGCCTTCGCGGCACTTTTCGGGCTCCTCGCCGTGCAAATGCCGGCACAAACGCCCGCGCCACCCGCCATCCCAGCCCGCCCGACCACCCCGCCGAACATTCCGCGCCCCGTTCTGCCTCCAGGCCTCCAGCGCCCCGGCATCACCAATCCGAACGCCGTGCCCCCCGCGATCCCGGGAGCTGTGAACCGCCCTGGCCTCCCCGCTGGCGTCACCGGTCCAAAGCCCGCCATCCCCCCGCCCCTCCCCACCGGTGCCCCTTCCGCAGTACCCGCAGGCACCACGCCGAAGCCGCCACCTGCCGTTCCCACCGCGAAGCCCGGTGAAAAAGCGCCCAACTTCATCGCCTTCGACGCCGAGACCGTCGATGTCGTGCTGGAGGAATACTACCGCGTCACCCAGCGCCGCGTGCTCAAGGATCGCGGCCTCGAAGCCACCACCGTCACCATCATGGTGCCCGGCGAATTCAACGATGAGGAGTATCAGGACATCATCGAAAAAGGTCTCCTCATGCACGGACTCGCCCTCGTGCCCAGCGGCTCGAATCTATGGAAACTCGTCGCCGCCGAGACCGGCTCCAGCCCTGGCCAGCAGCAGCTTCCGATGGTGCTCGATGCCGACAAACTACCGGAGACCGATCAGGTCGTCGTCCACGTCGCCACGCTGAATTACCTCTCCGCCGAAGATGCCGCCACCACGCTCCAGAGCGCCATCCCACCGCATCCGTATGGCAAAATCGTCGCCGTGCCAAATGCCCGCTCTCTCGTCATCACCGAGGCCTCGCAGACCATCCGCGCCTATCTGGACCTCATCAAGCAGCTCGACCTCCCACCCAGCCAGACGCTGCAAAAGACCCTCAAACTCGTCCGCACCGATCCTGAGGAAGTCGCCAAGCAGCTCGAATCCCTCCTCGACCTCAAAAACGGCGGTGGCAGCGGCACCGGTTCAGCCAGCCGACCCGCCACGCCTGCGGCTACGCCCGTTCCGCCACGAGCACCCGCCGTGCCTGGCATCCCGCAGCAGGCCGGCCAGCCAGCCGCTGCCGCCGCACCCGTCGTCTCCGCCAGCGGAGGCGGAGCCACCGCCGAGGGCCCCAAGCCGGTCATCCTTCCCATCACCCGCACGAGCAGCCTTCTGGTCATTGCCCGCCCTCACGACATCGAACTCATCGAAAAACTCATCGCCGAAATCGACGCGGAAGCCACCGCGAGCCGCTTCGTCTCCCGCCGCCTCAATTACATCGATCTCACCACTTTCCTCGGCCTCGCTGAAAAGGCGCTCATGCGTTACGACAAGAGCTCCACCGGCAGCACCAGCACCACACTCGGCTCCAACAGCGGCAACAACTCCACGAGCAACACGAACAACAACAGCTTTGGTAACAGCGGCTTCGGCGGAGGAGGTTTCGGCGGTAACAGCTTTGGTGGCGGCATGGGCGGCGGACTCGGCGGAGGTGGTTTCGGCGGTGGCGGACTCGGCGGCGGAGGGGGAGCCAGCCCGAAGCTTGATGTTACCACGAAGGCGAACAGCGTTCTCATCGGCCGCACCTTGGTCATCATTGATCCTGGAAGCTCAAAATTCTTCGCCAGCGGCCCTCCTGAGCAGCTCCAGACGCTCGAAGACCTTGCCGATGAACTCGATATTCGCCCCAAGCAGATTTTCATCTCTGCCATCATCGGTGAATTCAATCTCAGCAGGGATTTCAGTTTCGGCCTCGACTGGATCAACACGCTCAAGAAGATCGGCGGAGGCAAGCAAGCCGGTGGCATTCTTGATGCAGGAGGCACGACATTCGATCCCGCGAATCTCAGCACCATCGCCGGCTCCACTGCTGCGGCAGCTCTGGGCGGCCTTACCGCCTACGGTCAGATTACCAAGAATTTGAATGTCTTCATGAGGACCGTTGAAACATCTGGCCGTTTCCGAGTCCTGCAGAAGCCTGTCGTCACGACGCTGAATCACCAGCCCGCTAGCATTTACATCGGTCGCCAAATCGCCATCGCCGGCCAGAGCTTCAACAGCGGCGTCGTGGGCGGCGGCTTTTCATCAACCACGCAATACATACCGGTTCGTCTCCAACTCGATATCACTCCTCACATCTACAACGACCAGGAGATCATGCTTGAGTTTAAACAGCAGAACAATTCCACGAACGGCAGCACCGAAATCAACGGCAACGAGGTGCCCAACATCTCCGAGCAAGGCATGAGTAACAGCCTCATCGTGCCTGATCGGTCCGTCGTCATGCTCGGCGGCCTTATCTCCGAGCGAAACGATGATAGCCAATCCGGCCTGCCATTCATCGTCCGGCTGCCCCTGATCAAATACCTCGTTGGCAGCACCCGAAAGGACAAAGAACGCTCCGAACTCATGATCTTCGTCCAGCCCATGATCCTGCCGGATGGAGCCACTCACATCAACGAACAGACCCGCTTCCACAACAATTCGCCAAACTCCAATGACGTCTTCGAGTTCGCGGGCTACCCCGAAGAGCCTCTCCCTCCAACACCGAATTTCTACGCCAAGGACAAACCCCGCGTGCAGGACGATCTCAACGTCACTCCACCGCCGCCAGCCGAGGAAAAACGCGGCTTTTTGGACAAGCTCAAAGGTCTCTTCAAAAAGCAGCAGTAGGCCTCAACTGGAGAAACCTTCCCTCACCGCATCACCACGGGCTGGCCGGTGCATTCGAGGACGCTGTGCCAGAGTTCCTGCGTGGGATCGACCTTGCGGCGGCCGTGGATGACGAGTTCCAGCGGCAGATGAATGAAAGAGCCGTGCCACCGGCCCACGAGCATGCCCGTCTTCCCCGCCATGGCGGCATGCACGGCCGATTGGGCGAGGCGGGAGCAATAAACGTTGTCCTGCGCATTCGCCGGCACACTGCGGACGATGTAGCTGGGGTCGATGTATTTGATGTTCACCTCGTTTTTGCGGGCTTTAAAGAAGCCGTTGATGCGATCCTTTAAAAAGGCACCGATGTCGCCATAGCGCTGGTTGCCGGAGGCATCGGTGGCGTCGCTGGCCGCCATGAGGTGCTGTCCCGCGCCCTCGGCCACGACGATGACGGCGCTGCCGCGCTTCATGAGGCGGTGGCGCAGGCATTCGAGTAGGCCGCCCTCGCCTTCGAGCTCGAAAGGCACCTCCGGGATGAGCACGAAATCCACATTGCTACCCGCCAGCGCCGCGTAGCAGGCGATGAAGCCGGAATCGCGGCCCATGAGCTTCACCAGGCCCACGCCATTGACGGCTCCGGTGGCCTCGACGTAAGCGCATTTCACCGCCTGCACAGCGGCGTCAAAGGCCGTCTCGAAGCCGAAGCTCTTGTCGAGGTAACGAATGTCGTTGTCGATGGTCTTTGGGATGCCCACGACGGCCTTTTTGAGACCACGGGCCTCGATTTCCTTCACCAGAGCTGCCGCGCCACGCAGCGTGCCATCCCCGCCGATGACGAAAAGGATGTCGATGCTCATCTCTTCGAGGGTATCGACCATTTCACCGATGTCCTGCATGCCACGCGAGCTGCCGAGCATGGTGCCGCCGAAGTGGTGCGCCTGCTCCACGGAATGCGGGCGCAGCAGCAGCGGCGTGTGGCCGTAGCGTTGCACGAGGCCCTCGTAGCCGTAACGAAAACCGTAAGTGCGGGTCACGCCGTATTGAAGGTGCAGGCGGTTTACGAGGCCGCGGATGATGTCGTTGAGGCCTGGACACAGGCCGCCGCAGGTCACGATGCCCACGGTGGTGCGTGCCGGGTCAAAATAGACCATCTCGCGGGGGCCAGCCTCTTCGTAGCTGGGCACCGAGCAGTCCCGGCCATCTTCCAGCAGATGGCTGTGGTAGAGAATGCGGTCTGTGTCGTCGGTTTTATACGGGGCCTCGACCCCGCCGATGCGGTGGAGAGGCGAGGGATAGCGGCAGGGGCCGAGCGAGGGGATGCTCGTATCGTGAGGGGCGGGGGTCATGGCTGGATGGAAGTCCTTATCAGCAAGAGGGATGCCAGTCATCCAGCGGGCAAAGTTTCGATAGATTCTCCTTCGCGATCTCGTATGAAGACGGCCGCCAAAACCCACCCCACGCCAGACGATCCCCAATCCCGTCCGGCGGCCCTTTTTTGCATGGTCACCCAGGCTTGTCTCACCCCGTCCCTACGTCTCGCGCTCCTCGGCGCGGTGCTTGTGACGCTGTGCGGATGCAAAACCTCGATGTATAAAAACTGGGCGGATCGCGAGGTCTTCAGCCTGCTGAAGAAAAAGACCAGCAAGGTGCCCAATTCCGGCCAGCACCTGCTCGACATCACGCCGCCGCCGCCCGTTTCCATGAAGGAACTGGCGAAGAACCTGAAGACGGTCGAATTCCTCGGCGACCGCGCCTACATCGAAAAAGACGCCCGTGTGATCGCCCTGGCAGATGCGCTGAACTTTGGCGTGCATCGCAATCGGAACTACCTGCTTCAAAAAGAGGTCGTTTACCTCGCCGCACTCGATTTGACGCTCACGCGGCAGAATTTCTCCCCCATCCTCAGCGGCAGCGGCTCTGGCACGCTCGACCGCAGCAAGGTGAGCAATGGCGTGACCACCTTGGTAAATACCGGCACGCTCACCACCAGCGGAGACATGGGCCTCACCGTCCTCACCCGCACCGGGGCACGCCTCGCGGCGGATCTGACGACGGACTTCGTGCGTTTCATCACCGGCGGACTGGATAGCGGCAATTCGCGGCTCGCCTTCACCCTCTCGCAGCCTCTTCTGCGCGGCGCGGGCTATCTCGCCGCCTCCGAATCGCTCACGCAGGGTGAACGCACCGTGCTCTACAACATCCGCACCTTCACCCAGCAGCGGAAAAGCTTCGCGGTGGACGTGGCCACGCAGTATTTCCGGGCCATTCAGAGCCGTGAGACGGCCAAAAACGCCTACCTCGGCTACATGGCCTTCAATTCGGTCGTCGAGCGTGAGCAAGCCATGGCCGAAGCCAATCTGCGCAGCCGTTCCTCCCTCGGCCAGCTCCTCCAGGCACAGATCAATTTCCAGCGTACCTGGACCAATGCCATCCGCAACTACGAGCAGGCGCTCGACGATCTCAAAATCACCCTCGGCCTGCCGGTCACCGAACGCATCGTGCTGAACTACAAAGACCTCGACGACCTTCAAATCCTCACGCCGCCCGGCACGCTGGATGATGCCATGCAAACGGCGCTCACCACGCGGCTCGATCTTTGGAATACCCGTGATCGTGCCGAGGACGCCAGCCGCCGCGTGCTCATCGCCAAGCAGGACACGCTCCCGACACTCAATGCCGTCGTTTCCCATCGCACGCTCGACGATCCGAACGTGAATGACTTCAGCCTGCAAACACGCAATCGCGGCGTGAGCATCGGCCTCAACACCGATCTCAATTTGAACCAAAAGCCCGAGCGCAACACGCTTCGTGCCGCCATGGTGACCGAGCAGCGCACCCGTCGTGAGCTGGAACTGGCCGAGGAGCAGGTGCGCAATGCCGTGCGAACTGGTTGGCGTGATTTGGAGGTGGCGCGGAAGCAATATGACTTCGCCAAACGCGGCATGGAGATCAGCATGAACCGCCTTGAAGTCGAAGAAGCCTTCATGGCCGAGGGCCAGGGCACCGCTCGTGACCTCATCGAGGCCCAGCGTGACCTTAACACCACTCGCGACCTCATGGTCTCCACCCGCATCAATCATAATCTCGCCCGCTTGCAGCTCTGGCGGGACATGGGCGTGCTCTTCATCGAGAAAGACGGCTCGTGGGTGGACGTATTGAAAAAGGAGAAACCAAAGGGAGAATGATGAAAAAGGGAAAAACCATCACCTGGCTCGTTCTGAGCACCATCACCGCCGGCCTTATCTGGCAGGCCTGGGGCTGGTTCGCCGGCTCGGGAGGCTCGGAGCAGGAAGTACCCACCTTTGCCGTGCAGCGCGGCGCTTTGGAAATCAATGTCCTGCAAGGCGGTGAAATCCGCGCCCTGCAAAATCTCGAACTGAAGTCTGAAATCGAGATCCCCACCAAGATCCTCTCCCTCATCCCCGAAGGCTACCTCGTGACTGAGGAAGATGTGAAAAACGGCAAGGTGCTCGTCGAGCTCGACGACACCGAGGTGAAGCAAAAGATCCAAAACCACGAGATCGAATTCCAAACCACCGTCTCCGCCTTCATCGATGCCGATCAGGCCCGCGAGATCCAAAAAAGCGAAAACCAAAGCCTCTTCCGCGCCATTAAAGAAACCGGCATCTTCGCCCTCATGGACTTTGAGAAGTATCTTGGCCGTGAAGTCACCGCCGCCATCCTCGCTAAAGCTGGGCTGCCAAAAGACGTGACCGATTTCGAGAAATACGCCGCCGTTTTGGAAACCCAGGCGGACACACCGGTGAATCCCGATGCCGGCAAACCCAAGGCCGCCGCCGATAAAGCCGGCAAAAAGACCGCGCCGAAGCCCATCAGCGAGCGCATCGACTTCGCCCCCTTTCTCGAAGCTAGCACCTCCGCCGATGGCGAAGCGCAGCAAAAGCTCCGCCAGCTTGATGACGAGCTTTTGCTCCGCAAAGCCGAGCTGGCCGTGGCGAAGCAGAAGGTCGAGGCATCTGGCCGTCTGGCAGGTAAAAACTACATCTCCAAGGCCCAGCTCGAAAACGATCAGGTCACCCACGAGAAGGTGGAACTCTCCGTCAAGACCGCCGAGACGCAGCTCCATCTTTTCAAGGCCTACGAGTTCAACAAGCAGTGCTCCACGCTCATCTCCGTTTACCGCGAGGGTATCAACAAGCTCCAGCGGACCATCCGTGAGAACCGCAGCCGCCTAGCCCAGGTGGAAAGCCGCTTCCTTACCGCCAAACGCCGCCACGAAATGGAGATCACCCAGCGTGAGGACCTCGACCGTCAGCTCAAAGCCTGCGTCATCAAAGCCAGTCAACCGGGCCTCGTCGCTTACGGCGATCTGAACGCCTCCTCCGCCTACAATTACAGCAACAGCATCGAAGAAGGCTCCTCCGTCCGCTTTCGCCAGACGATCCTTACCATCCCGGACATGAGCCAGATGGGCGTAAAGGTGAACGTCCACGAATCCCAGGTTAAAAAGGTCCACATTGGCCAGCGGGCGCTCGTCCGTGTGGATGCAGAGCCCGGCAAGCTCCTCGAAGGCAAGGTGGCCGAACTCGCCATCCTGCCGGATAGCAGCAGCAGCCGTTACACCCCGAATTTGAAGGTGTATCCAGCCACCATTCACATCGACGGCTTCCATCCGTGGCTCAAACCCGGCATGAATGCCAAAGTCGAGATCATCATCAACCTCCTCGCCGATGTGCTCTACGTACCTGTGCAGTCCATCGAGGTCGATGGCGATGACCACCACTTCTGCTATGTGAGCAAAGGAGGCGGCCTGGAGCGTCGCTCCATCGTCACCGGCCAGTTCAACGAAGAATTCATCGAGGTGCGGGATGGCTTGGTGCATGGCGAGGACGTGGCCCTCTCCCTGCCGAAGAAGGCCGAGCTTGAAGATCAGCCCTCACCTGCTCCCAAGCCCGCCGGCAAGCCCAAAGACGCCAAAGGCAAGGAGAAGAGCATCGCGGCGGCGAAGTAGGATAGGCTGAACGGCACGTTCTGTGCTCCGCCTAGGCTATGTCCGCCTTGCATTGGACACAGCGAGCGCCCATGATGGCCGCCCGTTTCCTCTCCCGTGAGTCCTCCCGCTCCCAAAATCGTGATCATCGGCGCCGGCCTAGCCGGGCTGGCCTGCGCCCGTGTGCTGGCGAAGTCCGGCGTGCCTTTCACGCTACTGGAAAGCTCGAATGGCGTCGGCGGTCGCGTGCGCACCGATGTCGTGGATGGCTTCCGGCTGGATCGTGGCTTTCAGGTCTTCCTTCCAGCTTACCCGGAGGCACGGCGAGTGCTCGATTACTCCGCCCTCGATCTCCGTCCCATCTTTCGCGGAGCGGATGTGTTTGTGAAGGACCGCTTTCACCGTGTGGCTGATCCGGTGGGCCACCCCATCAGCGCCTTCAAATCCCTGCGGGACGAGGAAGTCGTCTCCATACGGGATAAATGGTTCACGCTGGTGCTTCGCAAAGAAGCCTTCGGACTCAAAGAACCGCCTCGCGGCCTGCCGGAGATGGAAGCCGAGGACTACCTGCGGGAGTTTGGTTTCTCCGAGCGGATGATCGACCGCTTCTTCCGGCCCTTCTTCGGTGGCATATTCCTCGAAAAAGACCTCCGCACCTCGGCGCGGATGCTTTTGTTCCTCTTTTCCATGTTTGATCGTGGCGGCAGTGCGCTCCCGGCGCAGGGCATGCAGGCCATTCCAGACCAGCTCGCCGTGGCTCTCCCACCGGGAAGCCTCAAGCTCAACACTCCCGTCGCCCATGTGCGCCGTGGTGAGGTGGGACTCGAAAGCGGTGAACTCATCCAGGCGGATCACATCGTGCTCGCCGTGAGCGAAGACGCCGCTTTCCGCCTGCTGCCGAATGGCGTCGTCAGCATGCCAAAACCCTCCCGCTCCACCACCTGCCTCTACTTTGCCGCCGCTGAGGCCGATATGCCGCTCAAAGACCCCATTCTGCATCTCGATGGCGATGGTCGTGGCCCGGTGAATTCCGTCTGCGTGCTCTCCCGCATCGCGCCGGAGTATGCGCCACCAGGCCAGCATCTTATTTCCGCCTCCATCATTGGCATGCCTTCCAGCGCCGAGCTGGAAGACGTGGTGCGTGATCAGATGACCCGATGGTTTGGTCCCTGTGTGAACCGCTGGCGTCATCTGCGCAGCATCCAGGTGCGGCATGCGCACCCTGAGGCACGCCAGCTCAAGCTCGGTGAAAGCTCTCTCGCACCCGTCATTGAACCCGGCCTCTACCGTTGCGGGGATTGGTGTGAGGATGTCTCCATCAATGGTGCCCTGCTCAGCGGTCGCCGTGCTGGCGAAGCCCTCCTGCGGGCCATCGGCGAGCCGGTTTGATTCATGGCCAAAGCGCAAGGCAGCGCCATGACTGGCGTATTCCAAACGCCATGAACGCGTCCACCACCTCACGCCGTCGTTTTCTCACCAGCTCGCTCGCTGGCGCTGTCTCACTCCCCGCCTGGTCCGCACCTCTTGGGGCCAATGGAGACATCCGCGTGGCCGTCATCGGCTTTCGTGGTCGTGGCAGCGGTCACATCAAAGAGCTGCTCAAAGTGCCCGGCGTGCGCCTCGTGGCCCTTTGCGATGCCGATCAGGCCGTCATCGACAAAAAGGTGGCTGATCTCGCCAAGGACAACATCCAGGTCAAAACCTACCGCGACTTCCGCGAGTGCTGTGCCGACAAAAACATCGATGCCGTCACCATCGCCACACCGAACCACAGCCATGTCTTGATCGCCTTGACCGCTCTCCAGCACAGCAAGCATGTCTATGTCGAGAAGCCAGTGAGCCATAATTTGATCGAGAGCGCCAAACTCATGGCCGCCGCCACCAAAGCCGCCGCCAAGGGCCTCATCGTCCAGCACGGCATGCAGCGCCGCTCCGATGAAGGCTGGGCCGCCGCCATGCAGTGGGTCAAAGAAGGCCACATCGGCAAATCCAAGCTCTCACACGCCCTCGTGCATGGCCTCCGCATGAGCATCAACAAAGTGGACGCCGCCCAGCCACCGCCAAGCACCGTCGATTACAAACTCTGGTCCGCGCCACGGCCCGAGCTGCCCGTCATGCGCAAACAGTTCCACTACGACTGGCATTGGCAGTGGCCCTACGGCAATGGTGACATCGGCAACCAAGGCCCGCATCAATACGACGTGGCCCGCTGGGCGCTTGGTGATCCCGACACGCTGCCAAAGCGCGTCATGAGCTTCGGCAACCGCTGGGGCTACACCGATGACGCTCACAGCGCCAACTGCCAGATCGCCTTCCACCCCTACGAGCCCGTGCCGCTCATCATGGATAAATTTGGCCTGCCCGCCCGCAACGTCGATCCGAAGAGCGGTGAGCCACCTTACAAAGGCATCCGCACCGGCAACATCATCCACTGCGAAGGCGGCTACGTGGCCGAATCCAAAGCTTACGACCACGACGGCAAGCCGATCACCAAGTTTGAAAACTTCCTCATGGGGCCGGACCACATGAAGAACTTCATCGAAAGCGTCCGCGCCGGAAAATACACCAAGGACGTGCTGCACATCCGCCACGGCCATCACGCCGCCTGCCTCGCTCATCTCGCCAATGTCTCCTACCGCCTCGGCAAAGCGATGAAGGCCGAAGAAATCAACGAGCGCCTCCAAGGCGACAAATTCGGCCAGGAGCTGTATGCCGAGTTTCTCAAAAACCTCGCCAACAACGGCATCGACCTCGCCAGGCAGCCCATCACGGCAGGCCCCTGGCTCGATTTCGATCCCGCCAGCCATCAGTTCACCGGCGAGTTCGCCGCCGAGGCCAACAAACTCTGCGTCGAAGACTACGCCGCCGGTTTTGAACTGCCGGACGTGTGATCACAGCTCCGTCACCGGCAGCCACTTCCGCTGTTCCCAGCTTTGCAGGCCGAGTTCGGCGAGTTGCACACCTTTGGCACCTTCACGCAGCGTCCACGGGAAGGGCGCATCCACGGCGACGTGCTTCAAAAACGCCTCCCACTGGATCTTGAAGGCGTTGTCATAGGTCGTGGCATCCGGCACCTTCTGCCAGCCTTCGAAGAAGTTGATCGGCTGCTGAATGTCCGGGTTCCAGATCGGACGCGGCGTGATACCGCTGCTCTGCACCCAGCAATCACGCAGCCCCACGATGGCGCTGCCGTGCGTGCCATCGACCTGCATCGTTAAGAGGTCATCACGGCGAACACGAACGGTCCAAGAGCTGTTGAACTGGCAGATCACACCGTCTTCGCATTCAAACGTGGCGTAACAGGCATCGTCACTGGTGCAGGCGTATTCCTTGCCGCGTTCGTCGATGCGTTTCGGGAGGTGCGTAGCCCCCATGCAGCTCACCGCCTTCACTTTGCCAAACAGATTGTCGATCACATAACGCCAGTGACAGAGCATATCGACGATGATGCCGCCACCGTCTTCTTTGCGGTAATTCCATGACGGACGTTGCGCAGGCTGATCGCCATCTTCACCCGTGAAGACCCAGTAGCCGAACTCACCGCGCACACTCAAAATGCGACCGAAGAAGCCCTGATCCTTCAGCAGCTTGAATTTGCGAATGCCCGAGAGCCACAGCTTGTCCTGCACCACGCCGTTCTTCACACGAGCGTCCTCGCAGAGTTTGGCAAGACGCAACGCCTCCGCTGTCTCCACAGCCGTCGGCTTCTCGCAGTAGATAGCTTTCTTCGCCTTCACGGCCTTTTCGACAAAGCCTGCGCGTTGCAGCGTGCCGCTGGCATCGAAAAAGATCTCGTCCTCCGGGTTCGCAAGCGCTGCATCGACATCCGTGGTGAAGCGAGTCACTCCGGTGCGTGCCGCGAGTGCCGCGAGTTTGTCGTGATTGCGTCCCGTGAGGATGGGGTCAGGCATCAAAGTCAGCTCGTCATTCACTTTGAGGCCGCCCTGATCGCGGATCGCCTTGATGGAGCGGATGAGGTGCTGGTTGGTGCCCATGCGTCCGGTGACGCCGTTCATGATGATGCCGATTCGTTGTGTTTTCATAGTTCGTAGTTCGGGCTTCAGCCCGTTCAGGGGTTAGTTGGATAAATCTGTCCGTAAGCTGTGGCGATCTTATCGAGGAATTCGCCCTGATCGCCGCTCCACCAGCGGTTGGAGAAGATTTCGACTTCGCGGTGGCCGGTGAAGCCGGTGGCGTCCACCCAATCGCTGATTTCGCGGAGGTTGATGCAGCCTTCGCCCATCAGGCCGCGATCATTGAGGAGATCCGTCGTCGGCGTTTTCCAATCGCAGATGTGGAAGGCATGCAGGCGGCCCGTTTGGCCTGCGAGATCAATCTGCGCCTTCAACTCCGGGTCCCACCAGACGTGATAGACATCCACCGCGATGCCCACCGACTTCGGCGAGCCGAGCGCATCACAAATCTCATGCGCCTGCCGCATCGTGTTCACCGCGCTGCGGTCATCGGCATACATCGGATGCAGTGGCTCGATGGCGAGTTTCACGCCCGCCGCCTCCGCCGCCGGCAAACAGGCCGCGATACCGTCCGTGATCTGTTTTCGGGATTCGACGAGGTTTTGGCCCGGAACGGCCCCGCAGACCAAAACGATGAGCGGAGCGCCGATGGCGTGGGCTTGCTCGATAGCGAGGAGATTGTCGTCGATGGCCTTTTGGCGATCCGCGTCCGATTTGGCCGGGAAAAAGCCGCCACGGCACAAACTGACCACTTCCATGCCCGAATCGGCTGTCTGGCGCTTCACGACATTCAAATCACGGCCTTCCAGCGCCTGCCGCCAGATGGTGATGCCGCTCACGCCGCGTTTCGGAAACTCAGCGAGGCATTGTTCGAGGCTCAGCGGCTTCGTGGTGATGGTGTGAACGCACAGACGACTCATGATGCAGCATGGTGTCGCGGCCTCGATGATTGGAAAAAGATTTCTTTGTGATGATGACGATTCAAAACGCCAATCATCAATCCAGAAAACGGAACTCAGGCATCGACCAAAGCGTCTGAATGAAGCGTGCCCAAACATCCCGCGTCTCTTCCTCGCTGGCATTGCCAGAGGTGCTGGAATCGAGGAACTCACGCACCTGAGCCAGCTCGGCATCACTCGGTAGGCGCTGCAACGAACGCTGGAAGGCACTGTGGATGCGCTTCATGGTTTCGACTTCCGTTTTGAGCACGAGATCAGCGGCGGCACGGGCTTGTTCGATGACCTTCGGGCTGTTCATGAGGAACAAAGCCTGCGTGGCCACGGTGCTGGTGGTGCGCTGGCCGATGGGTTGATTGATGTCGGCAAAGTCAAAGACCTCAAACAGCGGATGGCGCACATTGCGGAAGGCCGGTGTATAAACGCTGCGGCGCATGTCACTGAATGGATAGCCATATTCGAGGTTCTGGATCTTTTGATCGTTCGCATCCACTGCCGTAGCCTGCACGCCCGGGCCACCAAAACCCGGCTGCAAAGCACCCGCTGCCTCCAGCATGGCATCGCGAAGGCATTCCGCATCAAGGCGTTTGCGATTCATGCGCGAGAGCAGGCGGTTGTCGGGATCCGTTTGTAGTTCGGGCTTTAGCCCGCCGCCTGAACGAGTTGGAAAACTCGTTCTACTACTCTGCCGATACGTCCGGCTCATGACCATCTCCTTCACGAGGCGCTTCAAATTCCAGCCGTCCTCCAAGAATTTCACGGCGAGGTAATCGAGGAGTTCAGGATGGCTGGGGACTTCGCCGGTGGAGCCAAAGTTATCTGTGGTGCGCACGATGCCTGCGCCAAAAAGCCAGTGCCAGACGCGATTCACCATGACGCGAGCCGTGAGCGGATGATCGCGAGAGGTGATCCACTGAGCGAGCTGAAGGCGACCGCTGGCATCGTCAGGAATGGTCGGAGCACCGAGACGCAGAGCCGCCTGGATAAAACCGCGTGGCACGACGGCACCCAGATTCCGAATGCTGCCGCGGATGTGGATCTTCGCATCTTCGGGTGCCTCGTCTTCCGCCACCGCCATGGCTTCCGGACGCTCGGCACGGCCTTTTTGCCATTCTTTGAGCTGCTTTTCGAGGCTAGCGAGCTTCGCTTTGATCTCCTGGGCCTTCTTGGATTCTTTGGCGACCACCGGTTCATCAGCCGATTCCTCAGCAGGCAGGAACTGCACGGCATCGACCGTCACATAACCCTGCGAGGCGGCATTGGTGATGAGCACAAAGCCCTGACCATTGGCCTCGAAGCGGAAAGTGCCGAGCGAAGCGAATTGCAGGCCTTTCAGATTGCCCGTGGCGAGCTTGAAGCTCTTCAAATCTTCGCCGTCGGCATGCAGGATGGTGGCGGTGGCGCTTTCGGCACGGTTCGGACCCGCATTGAAGGCCACACGAATTTCATAGCGTCCAGCCTTGGGCAGCTTTGGCGTGAAGGTGATGGTCTTTTCGCCCTTGGCCTCGTTGTTGTCGCTCACATAACTTTGACCAATGAAAGGTCCGAAATGCGTGGAGGTCTTCCAGAAGCCGATTTTTTGCGCTTCGGTGTCATCGACGACGATGCCGGGGAGGTCAGAGGCCGAGATGGTTTTCTTGCTGCGCAGATCGGCGCTTCCGGCATCGCGGAGATCGTCTTTGAGAGCGGCGATTTGCTCCGTCAAAGCCGTCACCTGCTTTTCGTGCTTCTGCATCTCCGTCTCTGCCTCGCCATCGAGCGGAAGCGGCTGGTCAATCCAGTGGGCGACGTTGTCGGTGTAGTTTTTGAGCGTCTTCGTGCTGCGGAGAATGCCAGCGAGAGCGTAGTAATCGCGGGTGGAGACGGGATCGAACTTATGATCGTGGCAGCGAGCACAGCCAATGGTCATGCCGAGGAAGGCGCGGCCCATCGTCTCGAGCTGCTCGTCCACGATGTCCATGCGCAGCATGCCTTTGTCCTGCTCCTCGTAGTTCGTGGGGCCGAGGGCGAGGAAACCGGTGGCCGTGAGCTGGCGGCGACGCTGCGCGGCATTTTCAAACGGCATCAAATCACCTGCCAACTGCTCCGTGATCATGCGATCGATGGGCGTGTTTTCGCGGATGGACTGGAGGACGTAGTCCCGGAAGCGCCAAGCATCCTTGAAAGGCAGCGAACGGCCACCACCGGAGGATTCGGCAAAGCGTGTGATGTCCAGCCAGTGGGAGGTGAAGCGTTCCGCGAAGGCATCGGAGGCTAAAAAGTCATCGACGAGCTTTTCATAGGACGAATGCGACTGATGCGGCTGATGAGGCGGCAGGCCCGTGAGGTCAAAAGAGAGCCTTCGCAGCAAAGTCCCCGCATCCGCATCCGGCGCTGGTGAGAGGTTGTTTTGCTCCAGCTTTGCCAGAATGAAGCGGTCGATGTCACTGGCGGGCCAAGCGGTGTTTTGAACGGTGGGCGGTTCGCTGACCTTCGGCGGCTGAAAGGACCAAAAGCTCGCATCCGCTCGTGCGGCTTTGGATTTGCCGCCGGAGGACGCGACTTCTTCACGAGGGTCAGGCGCACCCTCCTCGATCCACTTCTTTAAATCAGCGACTTCGCTTTCCTTGAGCTTGCGCTTCGGTGGCATCTTCAAATCGCGATCGGTGTAGCTGATGGCCTTCCAAAGGTGGGAGGTATCGAGTTTACCTGGAACGATGGCCGCACCGGAATCACCGCCGGTCTGCCAGCCGCTGCGTGAATCGAGGCGGAGGCCGCCTTTTTGTTTATCGGGGCCGTGGCAGCCGATGCAGTTCTCGATGAGCAGAGGGCGGATGCGCTGCTCAAAATGCGTCATGTCCGCCGCCGAGGCGGAAAGGGTGAAAAGCAGCGTGAAGACGAAGGGGCGCATGAGGGCCGAAGGCAAACGAGCAGGCGCTGGAGCCTCTTTCAGGAAGGCATCGCGGCGAGCCCATGAAACCGCCTCCCCTTCCCCACATCTCACTTGGCGATTTCCTTTTCCAGCACGCTCCAGCCGCCTTTGAAGATGAAGGCATCTTTGACGAAGCCCATCTCTTTGAGCCGCTCCATCACCTTGCGGCTGGCTTCGCACTTTTGGCCACTGCAATAGACGATGACCGGTTTGGAGTTCGTTTGCAGCGTGTCGAGGTGCTGCACGAGCTGCTCGTCAAACTGCTGCTCACTCACGTTGAGCGCTCCGGGCATGTGGGCAGCGGAAAATTGATCGGCAGGTCTCGCGTCGATCCACAGCACCTCGCCCGCGAATTTTTCGCGGATGACGGCCATGCTGAGCTCATCGTCACGCAGCGGCTCCTGCATCAAAAACAGTGCCGGAGCCTTCGGATGCCAGGTGTAGGTGCCAAAAGCCGCCACGGCAGCGAGGCTCAAGAGAATGAGCGATTGCGAGATGGCTTTCATGGAGCCTTCGGAGTCTCGGCGGGCTTGTTGTAGATGCTGAAGAAGGCGAGCTGCCGCTGATACTTGGGGATCTTGCTATCTGTCTCGATCTTCAAAGCACCGAGCGTCACGTCTTTGGTCGTCTTCGGCTTCACCGTCACCAGATACTCCTGACCTGGTTTGATCTCTTTCCAGGAGAACTCCACGTTGTCACGCGTGGCGGTGATGTTCGTGATCTTCATGGGCGTGTCCGCGTTCATCTTCACCGTGGTGGTTTTCTCCACCAGCTCATCGCCGATCCACCACTGAAGGGTCTTTGGCTCGATGTCCACGACCGCTGGGATGTCGAGAATGAAGGTGATGACCCATTCCGGCTGCTGGGGGTCATCCGTGTGCGCGGTGAGGATCTTTTCATGACGGCCCACAAAGGTGGAGACCTTGAATTCTGCCGTGCCGGTGCCTTCCTCGCCCGGCTGATACACCGCCTTATCCATCTCCGAGCTCAGGCAGGAGCAGGAGCTTTCCAAATCGAGGATCTTGACCGGCTTGGTGCCCTTGTTGCGAAATTTGAAGCTCACCTTCACCACCTCATCGGCAGGTTGTGGCTTCACTTCGATGGCGGGAAGCTCCGTGGCCATCTCCGCATGGGAGAGTGCCGAAAAGGCAGTGAAGAGGCAAAAAAGGGCGGCGGGGGTTTTCATGCGGCGGAAACCTATCACATGGTGTCAAACTTTGAACCTTGAACTTTGGCTCTCAGCTCCGTACATGGCTTTCCCATGCGCTACGCCATCTGCAACGAAACCTACCAGAACACCTCCTTCGACGCCATGTGCGCCGATGCGGCCGCCGCCGGCTATGAGGGCATCGAAATCGCCCCTTTCACCCTCGCGGAGGACCCTCGTGACCTCACCATCGCCGATGCCATCTCCTGCTGCACGAAGGCGAAGAACCACGGCCTGGAGATCCTCGGCCTTCACTGGCTGCTGACGAAGCCCTCCTGGTTTCACATCACCTCGCCGGATGCCGTCCAGCGCCGTGAAACCGCTCGTTTTGGCCGTCAGCTCGTCCGCCTCTGCGCCGCGATGGGCGGCAAGATCATGGTCTGGGGCAGCCCAAAGGCCCGCACGACCCTCCCGGAATGGAACTACGACGAGGCCTTTGCCCGTGCCGCTGATGCCGTCCGTGAGGTGGCAATCGAAGCCGGTAAAAACGGCGTCACCTTGGCGATGGAGCCTCTCGGCAGGAAGGAGACGAACTTCCTCAACACCGCCGAGGAGACCATCCGCTTCTGCCAGCTCGTGGATCATCCCGCCTGCAAGCTCCACCTCGATGTGAAAGCCATGAGCGATGAATCCAAATCCATCCCGGACATCATCCGCGCCAGCAAGGACTGGACCGTCCACTTTCACACGAACGACGCCAATCTCCGCGGCCCCGGCCAGGGCGAGATCCAATATGAACCCATCATCGCTGCGCTGCGTGAGACCGGTTACAACGGCTGGCTTTCGACGGAGGTCTTCGACTACACGCCGGATGCGCCCACCATCGCCCGCCAGAGCATCGAGTATTTGAAGAAGGTCATGGCCTGAGCCGCGAGCGCCTTTTCACCATGACGAATCCCCTCGTTTCCTACCCGCTACTGCCCGGCACGCCCACCTCGCATCTGCCCTTCAGCCCCTGCGTGGTTGTCGGCGATCTGATTTTCGTCTCCGGCCAGGCTTCGGTCGATCAGGAGGGAAAAATCGTCAGCGATACCTTCGAGGGTGAGTTTCGCCGCTCGGTGGAAAACATCCGCCGCGTGCTGGAGGCTGCTGGGAGCGACCTCTCCCACGTCGTGCAGACTCGGAATTACGTCCGCGATCCCGAGGACCTGCCGCTCTACAACCAGCTCTACCGCGAATACTTCCGTGAGCCCCGCCCGGCCCGTACCACCATCACCCACTGCCTGCCGCCTTCCCTGCGCTACGAGATCGAGGTGGTAGCCGTGTGGCGGGTGGAAACTTGAAAGCTGAAACTTGGAACTCCCCGTGACGGTGTTAGGTTCGCCGTCTTCATGTCCCTCCTCTCCGTCCAAGGCCTCAAAATCCATTTTCCCGTCCGCAGTGGCCTGCTAGGCCGTGCGAAAGATGTCATCAAGGCGGTGGACGATGTGAGCTTCGAGGTCGCCGAGGGCACCACCGTCGGCCTTGTGGGCGAAAGCGGCAGCGGGAAGTCCACCGTGGCTCGTGCGCTGCTGAAGCTGCTGACTCCGACGGCTGGCACGATCCTTTTTCGCGGTCAGTCCATCCTTCCGATGGCCGAGAGTGAGTTCCGACCGCTGCGCAAAGAGATGCAGATGGTGTTTCAAGACCCCATCGGCTCGCTGAATCCCCGCATGACCATCGAGAGCATCCTCGGCGAGCCTTTGGAGATTCATTTCCCCAAACTGAGCCGCGAGGAACGCCGTGAAAAATCCGCCGCGATGCTGCAACGCGTGGGCCTGCCTGCCGATGGTCTTCAACGTTACCCGCACGAGTTCAGCGGCGGCCAGCGTCAGCGCATCGGCATTGCCCGCGCCCTCGCCGTGGAGCCGAAGTTCCTCATCTGCGACGAACCGGTCAGCGCCCTCGATGTGAGCGTGCAGGCGCAGATTTTGAATCTACTCAAAGACCTGCAGGAGGAGCTGAACCTCACCCTGCTTTTCATCGCCCACGATCTGGCCGTCGTGCGCCATATGAGCGATCAAATCGTCGTCATGCACCATGGCAAGATCGTCGAACAGGGCGGTGCCGATGCCATCTGCGAAGCGCCGCAGCACGATTACACGAAGCGCCTCCTGGCCGCCATCCCGCACCTCCATTGATTTCCTCATGACGCCTCTCTTCAAAAAATTTCTCGGCATGCACTGGCTGCTAGTGGCCTTCACGGCCTGCCTGCTGGCCTTTGGCGTGTATGCCATCTTCAATGCTTCGGCTTACAAACTCGGCACCGACCTCGAAGACAAGTGGCGTGACCAGCTCCGCTGGATCGGCATCGGCATGCCGTTCTTTTTCGCAGCCAGCCTGATGGACTACAAATGGATCCGCTGGGCCTGCTGGCCGGCTTATTTGATCGGCATCGGTGGTCTCATTGCTACGCTGGTGTTCGGCATCGAGATCAATGGCAATAGAGCGTGGATCAAAGTGGGGCCCATCATGGTGCAGCCGTCTCAGTTCGCCATCACCGCGGGCATCATGGTGCTGAGCGTCGTCTTTGGTGAGCTGCCTCGCATCATTCCCGCCTTCCGCCGTCCGTGGCTGCGTATTCTGGCCGCAGGCATGCTCGCCTCCGTTCCGGCGATGCTCGTGGTCAAAGAAGACCTTGGCTCCGGCCTCGTCTGGGGGCCGGTTTTCCTCGCCATCATGCTCGTGGGCAGCATTCCCTTTCGCTACCTCATCGTGAAGATGCTGCTCGTGCTCACCATCGCTCCGCTGGTGTATGTCTTTGCCTTGAAGCCGTATCAGCAGAAGCGCATCGAGACCACGTTTTACATGTTCACCGGCCAGATGGACAAGGTGAACATGCAGGACGAAGGCTGGGTGGCGAAGCATCTGCAAATGGCCATCGCCACCGGTGGCATCGAGGGCAAAGGCCCCGAGTCGAAGAAGGTGCCCGATCAAGCCAGCATCCACCGCACCTTCCTCCCGAACGAGGTCATCAACGACTTCATCTTCGCCGTCATCTGCGAGGAGTTTGGCTTCAAAGGAGCCTTCGGCCTCATCGTCGGCCTCGCCGGGATGATCATGCTCGGCCTGACCGTGGCCTTTTCGGCTCGCGACCAGCTCGGGCGACTCATCGTCATCGGCGTGATGGCCATGTTTTTCGTCCACTGCTTCCAAAACATCGGCATGAACCTCGTCGTGCTGCCCGTCATCGGTATTCCCATCCCCTTCATCAGCTACGGCGGCACCTTCATGGTCGTCACGCTCTTCCTGATGGGCCTCGTGCAAAGCGTCTGGGTGCATCGACACATCTCCCCCGTGAAGAAAGCCCGCCCGGTCAATGGTGCCCGCGAGCCCGAGGAGGAGGAATAAGCCCGTAGCGGAAAACGTGAGTTTTCCGAAATCGAGCGTCTCACCTACTTCCGCACTCCCCTCGGCGTGCTGACGCCCGCCGCTACGACAAGCCACTCCGCGTAGCGGAAAACGTGAGTTTTCCGAAATCGAGCGTCTCACCTACTTCCGCACTCCCCTCGGCGTGCTGACGCCCGCCGCTACGACAAGCCACTCCGCGTAGCGGAAAACGTGCGTTTTCCGAACTCGAACGTCCCTCAAGCTTCCCCACTCCCCTCAGCGTGCTGACGCCCGCCGCTACAAGGAAGAGGTTCACGCCTCCGCCTTCACCGCAGCCACCAATTCAGCTTTGTCAGCCCGGTCTGCCCACACGAGCCACAGGCCATAACCCAGCAGCACCATCTGGCTGAGCCAGAAGCCGTAGATCTTGGGCCAGGTACCATCGGTGAAGCCATAGGCGTGCAGGCCGACGCCGAGCTGATTCACGCCAAACCAGGAGAAGACCACGATGCAGCCGAGGATGAGATTGCAGTTGTGCAGGCCGACCTCGCGGATGTAGCCGCCGAGGCGGGCGTGGAGGATGACGAGGCACATGAGCACAATCATGAGCGCTCCATTCTCCTTCGGGTCCCAGCCCCAGAAGCGCCCCCAACTGTAGTTCGCCCAAATGCCGCCCAAAACCGTGCCGACGAGCGAAAGGAACAAACCTGCCGCGATAAAACCGTAGGCCACACGCGTCAAAAAGCGTCCTTCCTCGGATTTAGGGCCGATCTTGCCCACCAGACGCTGAATGAAATAAATCATCGAAATCAGGGCAGCCACCATGCACGCAGCATAACCGAGGTTGATCATCGGAACGTGCGTCGAGAGCCAGAAGTTCGTGATGAGCACGGCCTGGAGTTGCTGAAGTGTATCCGTGGCTTCGCTGGCCTCGAATTGAATGGCCAGGAACATGCAGGCCGTGCCGCCGACGGCGGCCACGAGCAGCCCGAGGCCGCGTTTCGTCATCCATTCGGCGATCAGTCCAAACAACGCCACCGAGGCACCGATGAAGAGGATGGTCTCATACAGCGTGGTGATCGGCGGGCGCTGCATGATGATGCAGCGGATCACCACGCCCGTCACCGCGTAACCGGTGGCCGCAGCTAGAAAGAGCCAGGCGCATACTTTGCCGATCTTTTCAAACTTAGAGCCTGGTGAGATCCACGTCAGCCCCACTGCGATAAACCCAACGAGGAAAATCCACTGGGCATAGAAAAAGTAATCCGCCTTCATCGCGGAACGTTCCAGCGCCACATACTGACCTTCGCCACGGGCCTTGGCGGCGTCTTGAATCTTCGTGAGAAGCGCTTTGGAGCCGGTTTTAAACTTCGCGGCATCCGGCAGGGCCAGATAAAGCTCTTCATAAGCCGCCAGCCAGGCGAGCTGCTCGGCATCGACTTCTTTTTCGCCGTTGATGGCGCCGAAGATCGTCTCGCCGGGGCCGTGCCAGACCTCGTTGACCTTCGGGCCGGGCGGGAAGATGCGGAGCTGCTGCTCGGCATTGCCGCTCATCATGGCTCCAAGAGCGCCTTTGCCGAAATCGCGGAACCACGGGATCTGCATCGGCGGGCCGCCACTGGTGCGCACGGCATTGGCGAGGGCGTTGAGGCTCTTCGAAAGGCGCAGAGGCTTTTCGATGCCAGCGGGCAGTTGATCGGCCTTATCACCCACGGGCGAGCGGATGAAATCGAAGTGCCCGGTGATCATCTCGTAGTCGAGGAAGTTCGCGGCGAGCTGCACGATCATGCGCTGCTCCGGGGTCTGCTTCTTCGCGGGCATCTCGCGGTATTCACTCATCTTCTCCATGAGCGTCTGCCGGGCCGGTTCGATCTCGGCAAAGGTGTATTGATCCCGCTTCGCCTTCGCCGTGAGTCCGAGTTCGGTGATGGCGGAGGAGTTATCGACCTTGAAGAGCGGCACGAGCCTGGCGATGTCCGGACGGAACCAGCTCATCAGCAGCCATTCGGTGGCGCTGAGCTTCACTGGCTTGTCGCCCTCCTTCACGATGTGCTTCTGCGTGGCCGGATCGGTGATTGGCTTGCCATCCATCTCGCCGTTTTCGGTGAGCCAGATGCTTCGACGGGCGCGGAAGCGCAGCAGACGGTAGCTGGCGATATTTTCCAGCGGCTTGATGCGGCCTGATTCCTGCACGGGAATGGAGGCAAAGGTCTCGACGATCTCTTTGTCGCGAAGAAGATCGAGTGAAGGCAGTTCGGCGGCGGAAGCCGTCATCGAATCAAAAAGTGAAACCACCAAGCAAAGGACGATTACAAGAACGCGGCAGCGTCCTGGAGTGCGCCGGTCCTCCGGCGCTTTTCGAACGTCGGGCGACTCACGGAAAGCTCCAGAGGCCTGGAGCACTCCAGGACGCTGCCGCGCATCAGATGACTCAAGATGAAAAAAAGAGGTATTCATGACTTTCGGACGTTGAGGGTGTTACAGGAGCTTCCACATCGCGAGGGCGAAGGCGGCGTTGAAGGCGACGATGAGGCCGATGGAGAAGATCCATGGATTCACCTTGATGAAGCGGGCGAGCATCATGAGGAAGTGCAGCAGAAGCCCCTCGGCGACGATGAGGCAGGAGATGAGCGGCCAGTGGTCCGAGGGATTTTCCACGATCTGGAAGCCGCTGCTTTTCACGCCGCTGCCGCTGCGGGTGCCATCATCAAAGGTCTGCTGAAAGACGGCGAAACCTTCGCTGCGGACGGGTTCGTTCATGGTGATGACACGTTTTTCTTCGCGACCATCCTCCAACTTTGTCACCCAACTGGTGAAGCGGCGTGCCCGCTCGGTGCCGGGATGCTTTTCCTGCTCGGTTTTATCGAGCTTGATGGCAAAGGGCAGCTTGTAGGTGCGGTGGACCATGGAGATCAGATACTTGTCGCCACCCACGGTGACGGTCCATGGCGCGGCGGCGAATTCCCACAGGATGCCTTTCTGCTCCGCGCCGCCTTTTTTATCCTTCACCAGGGCCACGCAGGCGCTGGCGAGCGCCTCATCCGCCATCGCGGCACCGGATTCATCGAGCGTGCTGACTTCCTGCACGAAGTAGCCATCAATGGCATCGGCGCGGGAGCCATCACGATCCGGCTTCGGCTGCGCGTGCTTCTTCCAGCCGGTGATCATGAGGTCAAAGGGCAGGCTTTCATGCGTGAAGGTGCGTCCCTTGCCATCGGTGAGGTCTTGATACTTCGACTGGTCGATCACCAGCACGCTGCGCTTGGCTTTTTCATCCGTTTGCACCTTCTCGATCTCGATGACGCGGTCGTGAAAACTCAAGAACTCATCGCTCGTCTCGCCCTCGCGGAGGCTCATGTTTCCCTCGACAGCGAAGTGGTAGCTCACCGCACCCGCCGCGATCATGAAGAGGATGGCGAAGTGCGAGATGATGACACCGATGGTCTTTGGCGATTTGCGGATGCGAATGATGCCGCCGAGGAAGAGATTCACAAACAGCACCGCCATGAGCGTGTAACCGCCGGGTAGGATGGGCAGCGGGAAGGTCACATTGCCAATGTCCGCATACGCGTTCAGCGCCAGGGCACGCCAGCACGCGCCGATGTCGATGCGATCGACGAAGAAGGACTCAAAGTAACGCGCCTGACTGGCGACGAGGCCGAACTCCGCCTGCTCCAGCGTGCCCAGAAAGGTGATGAGCAGCAGCAGCGCCAGCGTGACGGTGGCGAGGCCGAAGCTGGAGAGGAAGCTGATGAGGCGTGATAGGGGGCTTGGAGAAGAGGAGGTCACGATGGGAGATTCGAGGCTGGGAAATGACGAATTCAGAATGGCGAATGACGAATGACGAAGGCTGAATGATGAACGCGATCGGCTCGTGTTTCGTCATTGGGCATTCATTCGTCATTCTGAATTCTGGTTTCGTCATTCTTTAGGAATGTTCGGCTTGATCGACTGGCAGAAGGTATCGAAAGCGGCGGTGTTTTGCTCGACGAGGGCTTTGGGGCCGGTGAGCTTCACGAAGATGGTGGCCTGCTCGGTGCTGTGGATGAGGCCGAGGAGGCTGTAGCCAGTCTTGGCGGTCTCGGCACCAAAGCCTTTGAAGTCGCCATCGAAGGCCACAAAGGTCGCCTCGCGGTTGAAAAACGGCTTCTTCGGCAGTTTGGCGAACTCGTCGGCCGTGTAGGCAGGCTGCGCCATTTGCGTGCGCCAGCGGTTCACGTTGGCTTCAAGACCACCGGCGGAGCCGGGCATGAGGGAGATGTAGCACTCGCCTTCCTTGTTGGGACCGAAGCGCAGATCGACGAGGCGCATGCCCATCGGATCAGGCGTGGTGTTTTCACTCCAGCCATCCGGCACGCCCCAGGTGAGCAAGCTGCGGAAGTCGGGGCGCTGCTGTTGCTGCTCATCCTTGGCGTCATCGAAGAAACGCGTGGCGCTGGGGATGTCGATGTTCGGCTTGGCGGCGTGGGTGGAGATCTCCCGTGATTCGGTGATGGCCTCACGTTCGCCGAGGCGGTCGCAAGAGGAGAGCGAAAAGCAGATCACGGCAGGTGCCGCATAGCGTGAAAGCATGGAAGTCATGGGGGCAGGTATGAAACGCGGCTGCAGGCGTTTGTCTTGGATTGATTACGCTGGCGAGATGCTTTCGGAGGCATGGATTATGGACTGCGGCAGCCCGCTGCCGCTTTTCCGAGGCAGCCCTGCTGCGGCCGCAGTCTTCTGGCTCACCAAGTGAGCCCGGAACTGACGCAGGCTTGGTCGCTCTGTGAGTTTTTCAGATTATGGATAGCTACACGGCCAGCAGGCTGGCCTCCCGAAAGCGGCAGCAGGCTGCCGCAGTCCATGTTATCCAAGGCTCACGAGCCCTTGTGTTCGCTGTGGCAGGCTTTGCAGTTCACGGCGGCTTTGTAGGCAGCGACGCCAGCGGCGTCCTTGGCCTGGATTTTCTTCACGGCACCGATGAGGGCCTGGTTCTTTTTCACCCAGGCGGCCTTGTCGCCCTTCGGCGGGGTGGCGGCGCACATGTCTTGGTAGGCTTTGAGCATCGTGGCGAGTTCGGCATCGCTGGCGGTGCCGCCGGAGACCTTCTTGCAAAGGGCGTCCTCGGGCTTGTGATACTGCTTCATGGCCGTTTTGATCACGTCGCTGCCACCGACGGCAGGTTTGGCGGCTTTCGGATCGGCTTTGGCAGGAGCGGGAGGCGCAGGAGGTGGCGCGGTGAGCTTGGCGATCTCCGCTTCGCTGAGGCCGACATTGACCTTGAGGCCGGAAACCTTGGCTTCGAGGGCTTTGGCACCGTTTTGAGTCACGCCGGTCTGCCAGACGAAAAGCTTCTTCAAAGCCTTCGCAGTTCCGAAAGCAGCGATACCTGCATCGGTGACCTTGTCGCCGTAGAGGTTGAGGTATTCGAGGGCAGGCAGCGCAGCGAGCTTGGCAAGGCCAGCATCGCTGATCTTGGTGTTTTCGAGGTGGAGACGCTCGAGGTTGGCGAATTTGGCGAGGGTGTCGGCGGCGGCATCGGTGATCTGGCTGCGGGCGAGATCGACCCACACGACGTGCTGGGCGATGGGGGCAAGGAGGGCGAGTTCTTTGTCGCCAAACTTATCGGCGGCATTGATCACGCCGAGGCGGAGCTGCTCGGTGTCCTGCGCCAGCGGCATGAGTGAGGCATTCAAAGCGGCCATCTTGGCGCTGATCTCGGCGACCTGCTTCTTTTCGGCATCGGTAAGCGGCTTGGCCTTTGGTTTTTCGGGCTTCGCGGGAGCGGCGACCTTGGGCAAACCTTTGGCGAGCATCGCGGCGAGAGCGCCTTCGACATCGGCGGTGGGCTTCGTGGCGGCCACGGTAGCGCTTTCGGAGGCACCGGACTCGATCCACCACTTCAGGATGGCCACTTCTTCCTTCGTGAGCTGCGGCTCATCGCTCGGCGGCATGTGCTCGTCGTCGTCGGTGGGCAGATTCGCACGGACGAGCATGAGGCTTTCCTTGCTGTTTTTAGCAATGACCGTCGTGGGGCCATCGCCGCCGCCTTTCATGATGGCGGCGAAGTTGTGGAGCTGGAGTTTGCCCTTCTTCTTTTCCTCGCCGTGGCAGCCATTGCACTTCGCGGCCATGATCGGGGCGATGACATCGCGGTAAACGACGGCTTTGTCCGCGATGGCGGCATCCAGTTTGCCACCGGCGGCAGGGGCTGCAGCGGGTTTGGCAGCGGCGGCAGGTGCAGCCGCAGGTTTCGCGGCAGCCGCAGGAGCCGCAGCGGCGGCCACGGCGACGGGTTTGGCGTCATCTTCGGCGGTCCAACCGTTGTTAATGTGCGCTCCGGGCAGCTTGGCCTTCAAAGCGGCCACGCCAGCCTTCGTCACGCCGCTTTGCCAAAGATAGAGAGCTTTCAATTTGCCGAGGCCAGTCAGCTTGGCGATGCCGGCATCGGTGACCTTGGTGTTGTAAAGATTGAGGTATTCGAGGGAGGCGAGGCCTTTGAGGTGGTCGAGGCCTGCATCACTGGTGGCGGTGTTTTCGAGGTGAAGCTCCTGCAGATTCTTCATCGCGGCCACTTTGGCGAGTCCGGCATCGGTAACCTTGCTGCGAGCGAGATCGAGCGAGGCGATCTTGTCGGCGATGGGAGCGAGCGCATCGAGTCCGGCATCGCTGAATTCCTTCGCCACGTTCAGCGCGGTGAAGCGGTAGGTCTTGCCATCTGCGGCGGTGGGCATGAGCGAGGCGCCGGTGGCGTTCACCTTCTGCATCGCGGCCTCGACGGCGGGATCAGCGGCTTTTTTGTCGTCAGCGGCGTTCGCGGTGAAGGCGAGTGCCAGGGCGAGGATGTAGGCGGTGGGTTTCATGAAGCGGATAGCGTGGAGCGAAGAGTGGGAGATGAGAAGTAAGAAGTGAGAGGTATCAGCCTTTCACGATGGCCTCAGCGGCAGCTTTGATTTCGGCGGGAAGGGCGTTGAGATCGAGCTTCTGCGAGGCGCTGGCCCCTTGCTCGATCCACCACTTGAAGATGGCGATCTCCTCTTGGGTGAGCTGGTCCTTGCCCTCGGGTGGCATGTGCATGTCCTCGTCCTCGGCGGAGATGACGAGCTGGTAGCTGAGGCTATCGGCGGGCTTGCCAGGAACGATGTTGTTCTTCTTCTCGGCGCTCTCGGAACCGCCAGCCATGGTGGCCTCATAGGTATCGAGACGGAGATCACCCTTCTGCTTTTCCTCGCCGTGGCACTTGTTGCACTTCGCGGCAAAGATCGGCTGGATGAGGTTCGCGAAGACGAGTTTTTCGCCTGCGGCGGGAGCTGGAGGAGGAGTGGGAGCCGAAGGCGAAGTCGGAGTGAGGGGAGTTTCGACGACTTTGGGGGGCTCGGGGGCTTTCGGGGCCTCGGGGGCCTTTTCCTCGGATTTCTCCGGCTTGGGCTTCTCGACAAAGCTGAGCATCCATTTCTCCATGGCGATCATCTGGCTCTTGATCGGCTCAGGCGCCTTTTCGGTCATGAATTTGCTGCCGTGGCTCATGTTTCCGCCGAAATGGGCCCCGAGGCTCATGATGCCGAAGCTGAGGAAAAAGAGGGCGCGGTAGGCATGGAGGAGTTCCCAGTTGCCCTGGCCCATCGCCATCAGGCGGATGACCAGCGCCAGCAGCACACCTGCGGTGCCAATGATGCCCATCGTCTGGTGCAGGCTGAAGTTCCCACCCGTGTAGCCACCTTCGCGGGACAGCATGATGCCCGCGATCACAGCCAGCACGCTGCCTGCCGCTCCGACGAACAAGGCCAGCAGAGCGGTGGAGCCATGCTTGGCCTCCCCACGGCGGCCCATGCAGAGCACCTCCAGCATCGCCAAAAAGATCAGCGAGCCGATCGGGAGGTGCAGCAGGATGGGATGAAAACGACCGACAAAGATCACCATGTCCGAGGCTTCCGCTTTCGGTGCCTCATAGAGCGGCGGGAAGATCAGCAGGCCCGCGACAAAGCCGACGAGCAGCAGCAGCGCGGCGATCCAGGCGAGGGTGTAAGACTTGGGAGCTTCGGATTCGGTGTCGTAAGACATGGGACAGGTTGGGGGTGGTGAAAAAACGTGGTTCGCAGCCTGATTTGTTCACCTTTCCTCTCCCTGCAACCTCGCTTCTCCTTCGATTGCGCTCCACGAGGCTTATCTTGGCAGAATTCTCGCGTGCATCGGAGAGAATGATCCATTTGGGGCTTCACCATTCTTCAATCGTCAATCCCTCCGAGCCGAATCCAAAACGTCGCCCCACACGCAAAACGTAGCTTCCTTCCCCAGCCCATGCCGAAAACCGTCCTCCACTGGTTCCGCCGCGATCTTCGCCTCACGGACAACACCGCCCTCCACCATGCCACCAAGGCCGCAGAGCAGGTCGTGCCAGTGTATGTGCTGAGCGATTGGAAAAACAGCCACGGCTGGACAGGGCCGAACCGGCAGAAGTTTCTCTGCGGGAATCTCGAATCGCTCGCGAAGAACCTCGAAACCCTCGGCAGCCGCCTCATCGTGCGTTGTGGAAAAGCCGATGCCGAGCTGGAGCGACTCGTGCGCGAGACGCAGGCCTCGGCGATCTACTTCAACCGCGATTACGATCCCTTTGGCCGCGAGATGGAGAAGAAAATCGCCGCCCTTTGCTCACGCCTCGGCATTGAGTGCCATGGATTCGACGACAGCGTCATGCATGCGCCCGAGACCGTGCTCACCGGCTCCGCGATGCCTTATCGAGTCTATACGCCCTATTCGAAGAACTGGCTCGGGCTCGACAAAGCAGCGCCCCTGCCCCGTGTGATCTCGCTGGGGCCAAAAGCCGCTGAAAGCATCACCAGCCTGCCTTTGCCCACGCTCGCTCACTGGAACCTACCCGAGCCCACTGCCCAGATTTTGCCCTCCGGCGAACGGGCGGCCCGCGACCGCATGAAGGCCTTCATCGACCGCGGCATCCTCCAAGGCTACTCCGCGAACCGCAACACGCCTTCCGGCCAGACCACCTCGCTCCTCAGCCAGGACCTGCGCTATGGCCTCATCGGCATCCGCGACCTCTATGCCCGCTGCGCCGCCTTTGAAAAAGGCAGCACCTACATCAAGGAACTTGCGTGGCGAGAATTCTACTTCGCCATCCTGTGGTTTTACCCGGAGGTCTTCGAGCATGAATTCGCTCCCGATTGGCGTGGCCTTCCATGGCCGGGCACGGATAGCGATTTCCAGCGCTGGGCCACCGGCACCACCGGCTTTCCCATTGTCGATGCCGGCATGCGGCAGCTCTTGCAGACCGGTCTCATGCACAACCGCCTGCGCATGATCACCGCCATGTTTCTCACGAAGGATCTGCATTGCGACTGGCGGCTCGGCGAGGCCTTCTTCATGAAGCAGCTCGTCGATGGCGAAAACGCCAGCAACAACGGCGGCTGGCAATGGTCCGCCGGCACGGGAGCGGATGCCGCGCCCTACTTCCGCATCCAGAATCCCTGGCTGCAAAGCGCCCGCTTCGATCCGGCGGGCAATTACATCAAAAAATGGGTGCCCGAACTCAAGGACGTGCCCGCCCCGCTCCTCCACGAGCCGCCGAAGCCCGGCCTCCCGCTCGCTAAGGGCTACCCGCTCCCGATGGTCGATCACCACACGGAGCGAGATCGCTGCCTGGCGATCTTTGCGAAGCACAAGGCTGAGCGAAGCTGACGCAATGCACCCGAACTCAGCCGCGCTGACGTGTGCAGAAGAGGGAGTAACTTGTCTGCGCTGCCCAGGGGGCAAACTGACGTTTGCCGCTACAAATTCAGCTGGAGCCACCCTGTAGAGGAAGTCGTCAGACTTCCCCGAGATTAGCCAAGTTGGTATCTTCGGTTCTGATAGCTGCTCTTGTGAAGCCTTCCGCATTCTGGCGAATGCGCCTACAGCGCTGGCTACGCCGCTGACTTACTCGAAGCCGCAGGCGTTTTCTTCGTCACTGCCTTGGTGGAGGAGGTCTTCACGGGCTTCTTGGTCTTGCTGCTCGCGGTGCTGGAAGATTTTGAGGCGGGCTTTTTCGTCGAGGACGAGGATGGCTTCACACTCGAAGGCTTGGCGGGACCGGCCTTTTCTTTGCTCTCGGCATTGGCACGCTCTTTGGGATCTTCGTTGAGCTTGGCGAGCTCGATGGGCAGGGCGTGGTCGTCATGCTCGTCGGGCGTGGGTTTGACCTCGCCATCCTTCTTTTCTTCTGGAGGAGCCTCACCTTTCGGCAGGCCGCCGGTGGTGATGACGACCTTGGCTCCCACATTGACGACGTTGAAGACATTCACGACGTCCTTCATGCCCATGCGCACGCAGCCGTAGCTGGCGGGTTCACCCAGGCGGCGTTCCTCGGGCGTGCCATGGATGTAAATGAAGCGGCCGTAGGCGTTCTTGTTGGTCTTTTCAGTGCCTTTGAGCCAAAGAATGCGGGAGACGATGGGATCGCGGCCGGGGGCGTTCGGCTTGATCACCTCGCCATTCCAGCGGCGGCTCTTCAAAACAGCACCGGCAGGCAGTCCGTGGCCGATTTTGGCCACCACCTGATGCTGGCCGAGCGGGGTGCAATTGCTTCCCGGCTTGTCACCGAGACCGAATTTCGAGGTGGAGATGTTGTAGGTCTTCCGAAGCTGGCCCTGCTCATACAGGCCGAGCTTTTGATCCTTCACGCTGACGACCACATCCGCCTTTTTCACCGAGGTGCATTGGCTGAGGGAAGTCACGAGCGCAGCCATCAACGCCAACCTGGGCAGGTAACGGGCGATCACTTGATGTCGGAAGACTGACTGCATGTTTAACAAGAATGATACAAACCAGAATTTAAGCAATCTTAAATTGTTAGAAGGATAACGATGCATCAGAATCTGCTGTTGCAGGTTTTGTGCCGGGGCTGGGAAAGCTTTCATGTCATGGGTGAAAAGGCGGCGCAATGAACGTTTTCCGGCCTTCCTTTGTTCATTCTTGTCATGCACGAATCCCCCGTCTCCATCCGCCACTACCGCACCGCCGATTTATCCATCCTCCGCCAAATCACGACGGACTCCTTCGGCGGTGTCTCGCTCGATATGGCGCTGGAGCAGAAGCTCGGCCGCTGGAATGAACGCGACTGGAAAGCCCGCAAAGCCGACCACATCGACGACGACGTGACCCAAAATCCCGAAGGCTGCTTCGTGGCGGAACGAGATGGCGAGATCCTCGGCTACATCACCGTGCGGCTCGATCCGCTGAATAGCCGCGGTCGCATCCCGAACATGGCCGTCGTTGAGTCCGCCCGTGGGCTCGGCCTGGGCCGTCGGCTCATCGTGCATGCTCTCGATTACATGCGGGAGGCCGGCATGAAAGTGGCGCAGATCGAGACGATGGCCTCAAATGCCATCGGCCAGCATCTTTACCCAAGCTGCGGCTTCGACGAAGTGGCCCGTCAGGTCCACTTCGCGATGAAGCTTTAGCCAGAGGACTCACAGATCATCCAGCGGGCTAGTGATTTCCCCGCGCATCGCTTTGGCCACATGGGAACCAACCGTTTTTGTTGCCTAATTCCAACATAGGAGTGTAAAACCATCCCCATGAGCGACACGACGCGTACTTTTCCCACCAATCTGTCGGATATAAAGGTGCTGACAAACCTCACGATCTGTGAATGATCATCAATGCTCGCCCAACCAAGAAGCACTATGTCCAAGCTAGTCGCAGCCACACTCAGCTTGTTTGTCGCGAGCATCGCGGTTCTGGGCGCAGAGGACGACGTTCGTTCCGGTGCACCCAAAGAATGCTATTTGTATTCGTATGGCAAAGGACCGAATTGGATCGCCAAGGTTTCCACCGAGTTTCGGCTTTCCCTGCTGAACCTTAAAATGCCCTACGTTGACGATCAGTATTCCGAACCGACCGAGAAGGCTCTCACATGGATCAGCCGCCAGAAGGAGCCAACGATTACCACAATAGCCACCGTCGAAGGTCGCAAGGTCGTTCAGGTTGTCTATCCTGAGAAGGGTAGTTTTGGGAAGACTATCGGCACGATTCTTCTCGCCATCGAGACTGCTCGTGACTCGGAGTGGTTCTCGCCTTTCTTTGGTGCCCAGCCAGAGCTTTTTAGAGGTCAGTTCGTGAGCGGCAGAGATGTTGCCTTTGGCTACGTTGCGACATTGGAGTGGTCGGGCACTGGTGCCCTCCGTTCTCACTACCTCTTTGATCTACGCAGGCCGCATCCAGCGATTGTTGCGACAGCGGATGCAGGAAGAGTCCGCAGGCCAGATTATGACTCGGACGCTGAATATGAGCAGACACTGAAGCTGCTTGATCGAGAAGCTGACTTGCTGGCAGGCGTTATTCACAGAACCAAGCACACGAAGAAATGACGCTGACGCCACACCACTGCAAAACCACCAAGGGCGAACCGATGAGTTGAGGCAACGGACGGGGAGGGCAGTTGGAGATGGTGCGGCTGGGGCGAAGGGCCTTTACAGCAGCCGCCACTCGTGCCCGTCCTGGCCGAGAAGATCATCGGCCTCCTTCGGTCCCCAGCTTCCGGCGGGGTATTCGCACATCGGCGGCGGGTTGTCGGACTTATGCCAGGCGTGTTCGATCTCGTCGATGAACTTCCAGGCGTTCTCCACCTCGTCGCGACGGGCAAAAAGCGTGGCGTCACCGGCCATCGCATCGAGCAGGAGGCGCTCGTAGGCCTCGGGGCTGGCTTTGCCAAAGCTCGACGAGTAGCGGAAGTCCATCTTCACCTGCTGCATGTTCATCGCCTGGCCAGGCTGCTTGCACAGGATGCGCATCGCCATGCCTTCATCGGGCTGAATGCGGATGACGAGGGTGTTTTCGCTGTTCTTGATGAGGTTCTTCGTCGCGAAAGGCACCTGCGGCGGCTTCTTGAAGTGAATGCTGATCTCGGTGGCCTTCTTCGGGAGTTGCTTACCCACACGGATGTAGAAAGGCACGCCCTGCCAGCGCCAGGTATCAATGAACAGACGCAGCGCCACATAGGCCTCCGTCTTGGATTCGGGATTCACGCGGTCTTCCTGACGATAGCCCACTCGGGACACACCATCGACGCTGCCTGTGGTGTATTGGGCGCGGATCACATTCTTGCCCACGGCCTCTGGGCCGACGAGCGGACGCAGGGCGCGGATGACCTTCACCTTCTCGTCACGCACGCTGTCGGCGCTGAGATCCGTGGGCGGCTCCATGGCCACGAGGCTGAGGAGCTGGAAGAGATGGTTTTGAACCATGTCACGCAGGGCACCGGCGGTGTCGTAATAGCCGCCGCGACCGCCCTCCATGCCGAGATTTTCGGCGCAGGTGATTTGAATGTGGTCGATGTAGCGGCTGTTCCAGTTTGGCTCGAAGAGCGCATTGGCAAAACGCAGCACCATGATGTTTTGCGCCGTTTCTTTGCCCAGATAATGGTCGATGCGGTAGGTGTCTTCTTCTTTGAAGGTGGCATTCACCACGCTGTTGAGGCCGCGTGCCGTGGCCAAATCCTTGCCAAAGGGCTTTTCGCACACCACGCGGGCCCATTTACCACCGACGCCTTCATTCAGGCCGGTGGCACGCAGCATCTCGAGGATGGGTTTGAAGGCCTCAGGAGCCGAGGCCAGATAAAAGAGCCGGTTTGCGGGCGTGCCGCGTTCTTGATCAAATTTATCGAGCTGGAGCTTGAGGTTCACATAACCCGCCGGGTCCTCGAATTCACTGCGGTGGTAGTGAATGCACTGGGAAAAGCTGGCCCAAAGCTCGTCGTTGTGGCCTTGGCGGCTGTTTTTGCGGTTTCCGGCCTCCAACTCCGTGCGGAAGACCTCATCCGTCTTTTCGCGACGGGCAAAGCCTACCACCTTGAACTGCGGCGGCAGGTCACCGCAGGCGGCGATGTTGTAGAAGGCGGGAATGAGCTTGCGATTGGTGAGATCGCCAGTGGCGCCGAAGATGACGACGGTGCATGGCTCCGCCCGGTGACGGGAGAGCAGCGTTTCTTGGAAGGGGTTTTCCAGATCGGGCATTTTTGAGGGGTGAGGGGTGCGCCAGACTAGCCCTTGCCTCCCCAATGGCAACCCGTGATGCTCCACCACGCCGCAAGGATGGATGAATTGACTTCATCGCGTGCATGAAAAAGGCCAAAGTTAACCCCTACATGGCGAATTTATGCCATTCACCCCAGAGCCCTGGAAATCATGGCGGCTCAATTGTGGGACAGGGAGTAAACTCCCTCAGATTCAGAGCGGCCCGCAGATTCTTCAGAAACCAATCTGCGGGTCGCTATGAATCTGAGGGAACTTTTCCGAGCTTTTTGCCGTCCATCTTTTTGCCGACCAAGTCAGTCAGGAACCTGCAGTTTGTCGTTTGTAACGCGAATCCAAGCCCAACCTGCACTTATGCTCCAGCACTTGAATGCCGGTGTTCTAGCTCGGAATTTCGCTTCGGTTGCGAATGTAGTGCGTTGGACCACTCTCGCTTTCATTCGTGTTGGAGCGACAACAAGATCTGATGATTAAACGCACCTTAAGCTGCCACATATGACCTCTGCCACCTTGCAGAAATTTCTGGATGAAATCCGCACTCTACCTGAGTTCATCTGCCAAAGCCCGGCACCAGTAGGCGTCTCGACGCGAGGATTGTTTGGCAATACACCGCTTCATGTCGCAGCGATTCGAGGCGATGTGGATATCATCACATCGTTGCTTGCAGCCGGTGCGACCATCGACGCCCGTGGCGAGCACGGCGACACACCGCTCCATGATGCCACCAGCCAAGGACACGCGAAAGCCGTAGAGTTGCTCTTGGCAAGCGGTGCTGACCCAAGCATCGAAAATGAGATGGGGCACACGGCCGAGTTCATCGCAAAGCTAGGGGGCCGACGAGAGATTGCCTTATTATTTCAGACTCAGCTCTGAAGGTTGCATCATTCGCCTATGTCCGAAACTTCATGGACGCCCCGCGTTGCCAGCGTTTCAATCACGGCCTAGACTCCCACCCGCATGCCCCGCCGCGCCCTTTTGATCCTGCTTGCTTGTAGCCGCATCCTGCCCTCCGCCCTCGCGGAGGGGCTGGAGGAGGCACCAGTCTTTCGCACCGCTCAGCAGGCCCTCGCCGACGGACTGCCGGAAGTCGCAGCGGTGAAGGCCGGACGGCTTTTGAAAGACAAATCGTGGTCCAAATCCGAGCAGAAGCAGCTCGCCACCTTCGCCGCCGAGGCCTGGGCACGCGCTGGCAGGGCCGCCGAACTGCTCGCCCTCGCCGAGGCTCATGAGCTGGACGAAGAGCACTTCTGGCGGGCCCAGGCACATGCTTTGAAGGGCGATCTCGCCGAGGCACGCGAGGAGCTCACCAGTGGCAATCCCACCCTCTCCGCCCCTGCCCGACTGCTGCTCGGCCAGGTGCTCGCCTCTCTCGGCGAAAACGATGCGGCTCGCGATGAGATCGAGCCGCTGCTCGTGGACGAACTGGGTGCCATCCGCCGCCACGCCCGCCTTTTACTCGCTGAAATCGAAACCGGTGCAGGCAAGGTGCATGCCGCCCTCCAGCTTCTCGATCAAGAGCGTGATCCCGATGATGCCACCGCCGAGCTCATCCGCGCCCGCTGCCTGCTGCTCACCGCGAAGCTTGGCGAGGCTCGCGTGACCTTGGAAAAGGTGCTCTCCCTGTCCACCGGCGGTGAGCGTGCCCGCCATGCGGCGAGCGTCATGCTGGCGGAGGTTTGGCTTCAGGAAAAACAGCCGGAGAAAGCCTTCGCTCACCTCGTGAAGATGCTCGACACCACCGTGACCAGCGAGTCATGGCCGGATGCCTTCGACATGCTCGACAGCGCCTGGATGTCACAGCCAGATCCCCGCGTGCTACCGGAGGTCGTCACCCGCTGGGCCATTCAGGGAAGCCAGGCCCAACAGGCACCCGAGCCATCCCCCGCCCTCAAAAAGGCCAGCGCCACCTTTCGCGGCCACGCGGAATTCACCCTCGCCCGATGGCTTCGCGCTGAAAAACGCCCCATCGAGGCCGCCGGACTGCTGGAGGGCTTCATCCAGCTTCACCCAGGCCATCCACGCCTTAGCCCCGCCCTGCGCCTCGCCATGGAAATCTATTCCGAACTCCGCGCCGATGTCCGCGTGCTTCAACTCTCGGAAATGTGGCGCTCCCAGTTCAGCGGCGATGAAGGCGGCACCCTCGTCGATTTCCTCGCTGGCAGCATCCAGTATGGCCGCGATGAATTCCTGCCCGCTCAAGAATCCTTCGATGCCGCCGCCAATGTGGCTGGCTCCCTCTCCGAGCGACGTCGTTCCCTCTTCAACTCCGCCATCTGCGCATTCAAAGGCGGGGATCTCGTTCTCTACCTCGGCCTCCTGGCCCAACTCGAAGCCGCGGGCGGCAGCCAGGATGCCACGGGAGATTCCGCCGCGGATCTCCAACTCGAAAAAGCCCTCGAAGCCGCTGCTCAGCACCGTGACGATGCTGAAGAAAGCCTGCGCTCCTTCATCACCACCCGTCCCTGGCATCCACGCCTTGCTGAAGCCCAGCTCGCCCTCGCCGCTTGGCTCCTGCAAAGCCCGCCGCCACGCACCGATGAAGCCCAAAAGCTCATCGCCGCCATCCGCCTTCCCGCCGAGCCTTCCGAAGCACGCGATAACCTCGCCCAACGCATCGATCACACACGCCTCTGGCTCCGTGAGATCAGCGGCGACCTCAAAAACCTCGCCATCGACTGCGCCGCCTTTGCCAAAGCCTGGCCCAAGAGCCCTCTACTCCCCGAAGTGCGCATGAAGGAAGCCGGAGCGCACTTCCAGCTCGAGGATTTTGCCAGCGCACGCACCAGCTTCGAGATCATCGCCAAAGAACATCCCGAATCTCCCCAGGCGGATACCGCCCTCTACTTTGCCGCCCTTTCCGCCATGTCCGTCATGAGTGCTGAGGGCCGTGAGCGAGCCTTGGAAATCTGGGAAACACTCGCCAAAAAAGGCGGCCCGCTCGCCATCGCCTCACGCCGTCAGCAGGCGCTCGCCTTCCGCCGTCAGGCGGATCTTCCCTCCGCCCTCAAGGCACTCGATCAAATCCTCGCCACGAAGTCCCTCGATGACGGCATGAAGAACCTAGCCCTCTGCGAAAAAGCCGAGGTGCTGCTTCTACAGGGCAAAAAAGAACCTCAAAGCCTCGAAGCCGCCGCCAATCTCCTCCGGCAGTTTTTGGATCAGGACAGCCGTTTGAGCTTTCTGTGGAAGGCACGGGCCGGATACACCCTCGCCACCGTCCTCCACGAAGCTGGCAGCGATGCCGAAGCCCTCGAAGCCTGCTACGATACCCTCCGCGCCGCCGATACCGCCCCGCCATCCAATCCGGCGGACTACCTCTGGTTCTCGAAAACCGGCTTCTTCGGCGTCGAGCTCCTCGAATCCGCCCATCAGTGGGAAGCCGCCGCCAAGCTCGCCGAGCAAATCGCTCAGGTGAAAGGCGCACGGGCCACGGACGCCCGCCAAATCGCCACCAAGATCCGCCTGGAGCACTTCCTGTGGGATGGCCCCAAGCCCACCCCGCCCGTGCAGCCCGCTCTTCCCGCCATCCCCGTGCCCGAAGAGCAAACGCCCGCCAAAAAATCCACCTCCAAGAAAAAGAAGTGAGTGCGTTCACGAACTCGAAGCTCTTCCAAGCCTTACTCTCTTGAAGCCCTTCACCCTCCTCGCCCAAGCACACACGCCCGATGGGGCTGAGCTCACGCTGCATGCGCATGACACGCACTTTTATCTGCGTGTGAACCGCCAGCCACTCATGGGCACCAATGCCTCCGAATCCGAGAAAGTGCTCGCCCAGCTCGCCTGTGCTCGCTCCCGCTCTCCGGCCAAGGCACGCGTGCTCATCGGCGGCCTCGGCTTTGGCTTCTCGCTGCGTCAGGTGCTGGAAATCGTCGGCCCGGAGGCCAGCGTGCATGTGGCGGAGCTGCTGCCAGAGGTCGTGGCCTGGAATCGTGAATACCTGAGCAGCGTCAACGGCCTGCTGCTCGATGACTCACGCGTCGAAATCTTCATCGAGGACGTCTTCAAAGTCCTCTCGCGTGCGCCCGCCGGGCATTACGACGCCATCTTGCTTGATGTGGACAATGGCCCCATCGCCATGGTGCAGGATGGCAATGCGCGGCTTTACCAGACACAAGGCTTTGCCGCCATCACGCAGGCGCTCAAGCCCGGCGGTCGCGTCACCTTCTGGTCAGCCAGCACGGACCACGCCTTTGCCAAGCGCCTCGCCAAAGCCGGCTTCAAAGTCGAAACCGTCGCCGCCAAAGCCTACCCCCAGGCCAAACGCGGCACCCACACCATCTTCGTCGCCGATCGGAAGTAGGCCTCCATGGCCTGCGATTATTGGCAACAAACGAAAACAACAGCCCGCGAACCTTCATGGGCTGAATGGTGGAACGAAGAGTAACTTCTGATTTTCCAAGCCGAATGGACTAGGGAGTGGGGACAAAGGAATGAGGGATTCCCTTGTCCCCATTCCTTTGTCTTCTGTCTTCTTCAAGTTAGTCGGGAGGACCTCAACTCAAGGCGGCTCAATGATGGGACGAAGAGTAACTTCCCTCAGATTCAAGGCGGCCCGCAGATTTCTCAGAAGCCAATCTGAGGGCCGCTCTGAATCTGAGGGACCCTTCTGAGCCTCTGGAAGTTCGTCGGGAGAATGAAGTCATACGGATGCCACTCTGCTTCCGTGAATTCACCAAACACAAGGACTTGGTATATAACTCACCCCTCTTTCGGTATTTCGTTCTTCCCCCGCTCCCCTTTCATATCCGGCAGCGCATCCAGATACAGTTCCTCCACCTTGGCTCGTGCCCACTCCGTGCGACGCAGAAAGGTGAGGCTCGATTTGATGCTCGGGTGCCAATTGAAGCAATTGATCGGAATCATGCGTCCCAGCATCTCCCAGCCGAAGTGCGCCACGAGCTGCGTGACCATCATTTCGAGGGTGATGCCATGAAGTGGGTTTTTGGGGCCGGCGGCGTGCATGGCGGATAGTTCGAGGATTGAAAGAGAAGGTAGCTGGTATGTCAGCGCAGGCTAGCCCTTGCCAACGAGGTGTGCAAAAGCGTTCTCGATTTCAGAACCTTGGCAGCGTATGGAAAACCATGCGCACAACCTTCCTCGCCCTCCTGGCTGCCGTTTCATCCCTCCACGCCGCCGTACCTGCGGAGCACGTCATCCTCGTGAGCATCGATGGCTGGGCGCATCACTACTTTGACGATCCCAAGTGCCACATGCCCGCCGTGAAGGCGCTCGCGGCCCAAGGCGTGCGGGTGAAGCGCATGGAGACCTCCTTTCCCACCGTCACCTGGACGAACCACACCACGCTCGTCACCGGCGTGCATCCAGGAAAGCACGGCGTGCTGGCCAATGAATATTACGACCGCAAGGAACGCAAAAAAGTGCCGCTCATCCCCGATCCCATCTTCAACAAAGACGAGATCGTCAAGACGCCCACCATCTACGATGCCGCCAAAGCCGCTGGCCTAAGCACCGCCGCAGTGATCTGGCCTGCCTCGCGTGGCGCGAAGACGCTCGACTGGACCGTGCCGGATGTCTTTGAGCAGGAACTCTTCGAAAAATACGGCACGCCGCAGCTCCTCGAAGAAGCCCGCGCTCTCGGCATCCCCATCGAGAAGCAGATGGAATGGTGCAAGCTCGGCAACGCCGGCAAAGCGCAGCGTGACTACCTATACACCCAGCTCGCCACGCACATCATCCGCACCAAAAAGCCGAACTTCCTCGCCCTGCATCTCGTCAGCCTCGATTCCTTCGAGCATGCCCACGGCCGCCAGGTGCCCGAAGCCTACTGGGCCGCCAATGACAGCGATAACCGCGTGGCCGACCTTATCCGCGCCACCGAAGAAGCTGGCATCCGCGGCAAGACAACCTTCATCATCACCACCGATCACGGCTTCGTCACTTTCACGAAGTCCATCAATGCCAACGCCGCCCTCAAACAGGATGGCTACGTCAAAAGCGTGCTCGGCAAGAGCCTCGCGCCCGATTCCAAGGTCTTCGCCATGGCCGAAGGCGGCTGCTGCTTCGTCTATGTGCTCGATGAAGCGAACCGCGACAGCATTCTCGCCGAAATCACACCGAAACTCGCCAAACTCGAAGGCGTGAGCGGCACCGTCGAGGCCAAGGACTTCGCCACCCGCCTCCGCCACCTCACCGCCGCCGCCGATCCTCGCGAGCCTGACCTCGTCCTTCTCGCCGCCGATGGTTACACCTTCACCGATTCCCTCGCCGATCTGGATGCCATCATCCCCAACGATCCGCCCAAAGGTGCCCACGGCCACGATCACCTCATGCCCAACATGTATGGCTCCTGCGTCATCAGCGGCGCAGGCATCGCCAGTGGCAAAGTGATCGACGACATTCAAAACATCGACATCACGCCCACCATGGCCCGTTTGCTCGGCATCCCCTTCCCTGATGCCGATGGCAAAGTCATCGAAGCGGCGTTCTCCAAGTGATCTGACATGCTCCGACCACTCCCTGACCTTTCGCCCGAGGAACTGGCCGCCTGGATGAAAACCAAGGGCTTCAAGCCCACGCATGCTCCGCGAGTCATCCGCCAGATTTTCGAGACCGCCATCTCCGTCGATCAAATGCCCTCCAGGCTCGGCGAGCAGCTCACGCAGTCGTTTTCATCCAAAGCCGCCGAACTCGCTCGCCAGCAAGTCTCCGAAGATGGCACCGCCAAGCTCCTCCTGCGCCTCGCCGATGGTCGCACCGTCGAATCCGTGCTCATGCCGGATTATCATCCCCTCCGCGCCGCCGGTTGCATCTCCAGCCAGGTCGGCTGCGCCATGGGCTGCGATTTCTGCGCGACCACCCAAACTGGCTTTGAGCGCAATCTAACCTCCGGCGAGATCATCGAGCAGTTTCTTCATCTCCGCCGCGAGGCACGCAAAACAGGCCGCACCCTTCGCACCCTCGTTTTCATGGGCATGGGCGAGCCGATGCTGAATCTCAAGAACGTCCTCGCCGCCGTGCGCCGCATTGCCGATCCGCAGTTCGGGGCTTTTGGCTGGCGGCAGATCACCATCTCCACTGTCGGCATCGTCCCCGGCATTGAGGAGCTGCGTGAAGCCGATCTCGGCGTCCATCTCGCCCTCTCCCTGCATGCCCCCGATGATGCCACGCGAGCTGACCTCCTGCCGATGGGTCGTCGTTTCCCCGTTCAGGACATCCTCGAAGCCGCCGACCGTTATCAGGCTCAAACCGGCCGCATCACCACCATTCAATACTGCCTGCTCGACGGCGTAAACGACTCCCTCGCCCAAGCCCGCGACCTCGCCCGCCTGCTCGCGGAGCGCCGCATGCATGTGAACCTCCTCCGCTACAATCCCACCGGCCTCAGCCTGCGAGGCCGCCACTATGCTCCCAGTTCCACGGAGCACACGGAAGCCTTTCTTGCCGAACTCCGCACCCATGGTGCCATCGCTCATCTGCGCCGTGCTCGCGGTCCAGACATCGACGCCGCCTGCGGACAATTGCGACGCCGCGAATGGCAGCCTGCTTGAAATCATCATCCACCACCGTACTCACGCCTCCCCATGAGAACCCTGCTCTTCCTCCTCGCCGCCTCACTCGTCCATGCCGACCCCGTGCCGCTTTTTGACGGCAACACCTTCAACGGCTGGGAGGGCGACATCGGTAGTGTCTGGCGCATCGAGGACGGGGCCTTCGTCGCAGGCTCGCTGGAGAAAAAGCAGGAGAAAAACAACTTCCTCGCTACCACGAAAACCTACGGCGACTTTGAACTCACGCTGAAATGGAAGCTCGAAGGCACCGAAGGCTTTGTGAACGGCGGCGTGCAGTTCCGCACCGTCCGCATCCCCAATCACCACGAAGTCTCCGGCTACCAAGCCGATCTCGGCAAAGGCTACGACGGCGCTTTGTATGACGAAAGCCGCCGCAAAAAGATGCTGGCCCAGCCCACGCCCGAAGTGCTCGCTAAAGCCCAAAAACCACTCGGCGAATGGAACGACTACCGCATCCGCGCCGAGGGCAAACACATCCAAATCTGGCTCAACGGCGTGCAAACCGCCGACTTCACCGAAACCGAGCCCAACATCGATCTCACCGGCATCATCGCCGTCCAAATCCACGGCGGAGCCATCTCCATCGTCCGCTACAAGGACCTCATGATCGAGGAACTGCCCGCCAAGAAGTAACCTCACCTGCTCATGCGCTCTCTCCTCTTCCTCGCCCTCGCTGCTCTCGCCTCCGCGCAGCCCTTTGAACTCAAGCCGAACGACGTCATCGCCCTCACCGGCGGCTCGAACATCGAGCGCACGCGCTTCAATGGTTACCTGCAAACCAGCCTCATCGCGTCGAAGCCGGAGCTGAAGATCAAAGTGCGTAATTTCGGCTGGGAAGGCGACACCGTCTTCGAGCAATGGCGCGATGGCGGGCAGACTGAAAAACTCGACCCCAAACGCGCCGCCGCCGAGAAACGCATCCAGGCCGAAACCGGCACCGATAGCTGGCGTCAACAACGCGATTGGCGTCAGCAGCTCAAGGAAGTCGGTGCGACAGTGGTGATTGCGCAATTTGGGCAGATGGAGTCGCTGAATGGCGTGGAGAAGTTGCCGCAGTTCATCGAGGCGTATGAGAAGTTGATCGCGGAGTTCGCGGATGAGGGGCGGCGGGTGGTGCTGGTGGCTCCGGTTTGGATGATTCAGAGGATCACAACTCACACCAACCCCACTCAGACTTACAGCGAAGCTATCAAAGCCCTCGCGAAAAAACTTAACCTACCTTTTGTCGACCACACTTGGCCAATAGAAGATGGATTAACAGAAAACGGGTTCCAACTCACCAACTTAGGACATGAGGTGGTTGCAGAGAAGATCGCAGGATCACTCGGACTCACTCCAACCTCCAACGAAGCCGTCCGCGCCCAAGTCCTCGAATTCGAGCGCCTGTGGTTCGACTACTGGCGGCCTATGAACTGGGCTTTCCTCACGGGCGACCGCACGAACGTGCCTTACTCGAAAGACTGGAAGGACTCGACGAAGCGCATTTTCCCGCAGGAGATGGAGGATTTCCGTCCGTTGCTCGATCAAGCCGAGAAAAACATCTGGGCCGCCATCGAGGGGAAGCCGGTGACGCCGATTGGCGTGCGTTCGTCGATCCCGGTCGAGCCGCCCACGGCGAAGCCGCAGTCGCCGGAAGAAGAACTGGCGTCGTTTCAGATCATGGACGGCTTTGCGGTGAATCTTTTCGCCAGCGAGGCCGATGGCATCATCAAACCCATCCAGATGCGCTGGGATGAGCGCGGTCGCTTGTGGGTGGCCTGTGCGGTGAGTTATCCGCAGATCAAGCCGGGTGAGAAGGCGAATGATTACGTGCTCGTCTGCGAAGACACCGACGGCGATGGCAAAGCGGACAAGTTTCACAAGTTCGTCGAGGGCCTGTTCATGCCCGCAGGCCTCGAACTCGGCGATGGCGGCCTCTATGTCGCTCAAGGCACCGAATTGCTGCACTTCAAGGACACCGATGGCGATGACAAGGCGGACACGAAGCGCATCGTGCTCGGAGGTTTCGGCACCGCCGACTCGCATCAGATGATCAACTGCATCAACTGGGGCTTCGGCGGCGAGCTGTGGTTCACGCAGGGGCATCACATCTACTCGCGGGTCGAGACGCCGTATGGCGTGGAAACGCTGAATCGCGCGGGCGTGTGGCGCTACCGGCCGCGCAAGGGGCATCTCGATCCCTTTTTCCAATGGTCAAGCGCCGGGGCGAACTGCTGGGGCGTGACCACCACGGAATACGGCCAAGCCTTCCACAAAAGCGGCGCGAACATCGGCAGTTGGTTCACCACACCCGGCATGGTGCGCTCCGATCTCGCGGTGAATGCGCAGGCGCTGAATCTCTGCCTCGCGCCAATCAAGCAGGTCGGCCAGGAATTTCTCCACAGCAGCATGTTCCCGAAGGAAATGCAGGGCCGCATCGTCATCGGCGGCTACTACGCGAATCTCCTCGAATGGCACGAACTGAAGTTCGAGAACGGAATGTTCAGCACCACGCGTCTGCCGAACATCATCGAGACGAAAAACAACGTCTTCCGCCCCGTCGAGGTGCGCATGGGCCCGGATGGCGGCATCTATGTCGCGGATTGGTATAACCCGATCATCGGCCACTACCAAGCCAGCTACCGCCACCCCGATCGCGACAAAGAACACGGCCGCATCTGGCGCGTGACGTGGAAAGCCGGTCAAAAAGTCAATCCGGTCAATCTCGTCAAAAAATGCGTCGAAGAACTGCTCGAACACACCGATTCGAAGGAACGCTGGGCTTGGTATCAGGCGAAACGCTTGCTGATTGAGCGAGAAAGCAAAGAAGTCATCGCCGCGCTCGAAACCTGGACGCCCAAACAAAACGACCTACGCAAACTCCAAGCGCTCTCACTTTACGAAGCCCACGAAACACCGCGCCCTGAGCTACTGAAAGCCCTTCTGCGAAGCTCCGATGCCCGCATCCGCGCCTACGCCACCCGCACGCTCTCCACATGGGCCCGCGATGATCGTCTGCCAGACGCTCTCACACTCCTCGAAGCCCAGATCGCTGACGAAGACGCCCTCGTGCGCCTCGAAGCCATCGTGGCCGCGAGCTACATCGCCGATGCACGCTCGGCCACCATCGCCGCACGAGCACTCGACAAAGAATTCAACGGCTATCACCTGCACGCACTCACAAAGACGCTGCATGTGCTGAATCCGCTGTGGTCGGCGAAACCGGCCTTTGAGAAGGACGAACACCTCATCTTCGCGCTGCAAAACGGCTGGGTGGAGAACAACCCGAACGACCTCAAAAACCTCAGCGGTGCCGCCATCGCCTACGCGCCGAATTCGAATGCCAAGGCCGCCGCGATCATGCGCGAGCAGATCGCGAAGCTCGAAGGCGATGCTGAACGCCAGACGAAGTGGCTCAAAGCACTCGCCGGAACCGCCAGCGGCGATGATGTAGCCTTCATCTTTGAGCGTGCGGGCCAAAACGCCGCCGTCTTGGCCGCGCTGAAGGCCACGAAGCCCGAAAACGCCGAAAAGCTCCTCGCGCCGTTGTTTGAGGCGCAAAACGCCGCTTTGCGTGCGCAGGGCATCCGGCTTGCGGGAGCCTGGAAAGTCGGCGCATTCACCGAAAGCATCCGAAAGCTCGCTTTGGAGCAAAAAATGCCGCAGGCGCTCGATGCGCTCATCAGCCTGAAACCGGATGAAGTGGCCGCTTTGGCCCTCAAAGACACCGCGATGCTCCCCGCGCTTGTTTCGCGTGCCGAAGGCCATGCGGCGCTGATGCGTGCTTTGCAGAAGAA
>JBILVU010000104.1:0-20282 GCA_044370285.1 Prosthecobacter sp. | reverse complement strand
AAGCTCATGTGCGGATAGCAGGATGAGAGGAGCTGACAAGCCCCCAAGAGCTGGAGGAAGCCGTCACCAGAATCGAACAGCTCAACCCCAACCAAGACACCCCACAAGCACCCAGAAAACAAAATCAACACTCCCATCTTGACCAACGCCCTCATAGCAGGTTGGAATGCTCATGAAACAGACTTGGGTTTACACACTCGCTCCGCAATGCGCATCCTGCTTTTCATCCTGGATGAGGATTTCTGACTCAAAAGACCGAGAGTGATTTCACATTCAGACTCGAAATTCCTTCGCTGGGAGTCCGTTTGTTGCCATCCTCCAGGCTCCTTTCCCGAATCACGTATGTCTTCCCCCTCCGCTCCCTCCTCCACCGGTCGTAACATGGCGCTCATCGCCGCTTTCCTGGGTTGGATGTTTGATGGGTTTGAAATGGGACTCTTCCCACTGATCGGGAAACCGGCGTTGCAGGATCTTCTCGCGAGCACAGCGGCTCCTGAGGCACTCAGTGCCACGCTGGATCGCTGGTTCAGCGTCATCATCGCCACTTTTCTCGTCGGAGCGGCCACGGGCGGTGTGTTCTTTGGCTGGTTGGGAGACCGGATCGGCCGGGTCAAAGCGATGTCCTTCTCCATCTTCACCTACGCCATCTTCACCGGGCTGTGCGGCTTTGCCACGGAAGCCTGGCACATCGCCATTCTTCGTTTTGTGGCCTCCCTCGGCATGGGGGGGGAGTGGGCGCTGGGCGTGGCGCTGGTGAATGAACTGTGGACGCATGGGAACCGCGCCTTTGTGGCCGGAGCCATCGGCGCAGCGGCCAATATCGGCTACCTCCTCGTCGCTGGCCTGAGCCTCGGCATGAATACCTTCATCGAAACGATGCGCACCTGGACGCTGGCTCTTGGCGGCAGCGAGGAACTGGCTGGCTGGCTGCTCGATCATCAGGCCTGGCGCTTCCTCATGCTCATCGGTGCACTGCCGGCGATCATCATCTTCCTCATCCGTATCTTCGTTCCTGAATCGGACAAATGGGAGGAGGAGAAAGCGGCGGGCAAAACCAGCCACTGGAGCACGATGGACCTCAAAGGCGTGCTCATCGGTGCCATCGTGGCGATGTTTATCATCTGGTCGTGGTCTCCCTCTGGCATCGAGAATGGCGTCACGCCACTCATGGCCGTCGTCATCACGGTGGTGGGCTTTGGCGTCGTCGTCTGGGGTTATCTGCTACCGGTGCGTCGTTACCTGGGACGTGCCGAAGCCGCTGGCAGCATCACGGAGGCCAGCCGGATCAGCGTGCGCAGGAATTTGATCATGGGAGCCTCCCTCGCTGGTATCGCCCTGCTGGGAACCTGGGGCGCAGCGCAGCAAAGCGCGAAGTGGTCCACCTCGGCCGATTTGAATGCGAATGGCTTCACCAATGTGGCGCAATACACCCAGATCGCGACCTCGGTAGGGGCCTGCTTGTTTGCCTTCATTGCTCCCGTGATCTCGAATCTGCTGAACCGCCGGATTACCTACTTCTTTATGTGCATCCTGGCCCTGGCCTCGGCGCTGTTGTTTTACCAAACGAACGCCGTGATCAATGGCTGGTTCTTCGCCACCGCCTTCATCATGGGTGGCATCACCGCGAGCTTCTACGGCTTCTTCCCTCTCTACCTGCCCGAGCTTTTCCCCACCAGCGTGCGAGCCACCGGCCAGGGCTTCTGCTTCAATGTGGGACGCATCATTGCGGCCATCGGCGGACTTCAAATTGCGAATCTCGTCCACGCCTTCGGCACCTCCGCCAATGCCTATTCCGCGCTTTGCTCGATCTACCTCGTCGGCATGGTGCTCATCTGGTTCGCCCCAGAAACGAAAGGCGAGAGCCTCTCATGATGGGGGAAGGTTTGCTGATGCTCGAAGGGCAGTTCGCACTTCAACAATCAGCAATCGACATTCCTCAATCCTCAATCCTCAATCGGCTCCCTCTTTTACCAGCAGAGTCCTTCATACCGCCACGGCAGCGTCTCCAGCTCTCGCCAGCCATTCACATCAATGACGTGCTGATCCGCCCGCACGCAGTCGCGTAGCTCATCAAGGCTCGCACACGCTTGGGAGGCCACGATGACCTCGCTCTCGCTCACCACCTCGGCGGCGGAGGCGGCCATGAGGCGAGCCAGATGCGGCATGCGGCGTTGAATCTCGGCTTCGTTGGCCCCGATGAGGCGCGTGAGATTCACACTCGGATCAAAGATGCGCAGCGAGTGACCACGACCGAGCAGCGTCTCCGCCAGCGACACCATGGGGCTGCCGCGAAGGTCATCCGTGCCTGCTTTGAAGGCCAGCCCGAGAAAACCCACGCGTCGTGCTCCGGTGGCCTCCACGAGGCGGGTGAGATGATCGAGATGCGCCTGATTCGAATCCATCATCTGCTCGATGAGCGGCAGTTTCAGCCCTTCCGATCTCGCCAAGGCGGCGAGCACGCCCACGTCCTTTGGCAGGCAGGAGCCACCAATCGGATTTCCGGGCTTCAGGTAGGCTCGGGAGATGTTCAGCCTCTCATCGCGACCCAGCGCGGCCATCACCCGGCGGGCATCCAGGCCGAGAAATTTGCCCACGCGGCCCATCTCATTCGCAAAACCGGCTTTGAGAGCATGGAAGGCATTGCAGGCATATTTCAGCATCTCCGCCTCCTCCCAGCGCAGCACCTCGTCAAAGCTGACCAGGCCTTCCAAAGCCTCCGCAGGGCTCTCACCACCCTCCGTGCCGAGCACGCTGAGGCTGGGTTCGAGGAAATCGTGAACTGCTGAGCCTTCGCGGAGGAATTCCGGCACATACAGTACCCGCGTGGTCGTTCCGCTGAAGTACTCCGCCACCAGCGCTCGCGTGCTGCCCGGCGGCATCGTGCTGCGAAACACCACCGTGTGGGGCTTCGGAGACTCACGCAGCGCCGCCGCGATCTGAGCTGCCACTGCCCGCACATGATTCATCTGCACCCGGCCATTGCTTTGCGAAGGGGTGCCCACGCACACGAGGCTCGTGCTCGAACCACGAACGGCTTCCGACGCATCCAAAGTCGCCCGCAGCAGGCCGCTGGAATGTCCTTGGCGCACCAGATCCTCCAATCCCGGCTCCACGAGGGGAGAAAGGCCCGCGTTCACCGCATCCACCTTCTCCGCTTTCGCATCCACCCCGATCACGGACGTCCCCCGGCCGGCGAGGCACGCCGCCGTAACTGTCCCCACGTAACCGAGGCCGAAAACACTGACTGCATTGCTCATCTGCGCTGACATCCGGGAACTCAAGCATGCAGCCCGTCTTCCCGCCACCTTCCTTTTGGCTTGGAGGTCGTGGAATGAAGAGCGCAGGGTAGGCGGCGCTCCCGCATCATTCCGGACCTATCTACTTCGATCTAGTTACGTTAGGAAAACGTCAAAAGCGTAATCTTAGCGTTACATTTTAAACCCCATAACCTACGCAAAATCCAAAATCACCTTCCCGGAGCGGCTGTTTTCCTGGGAGCGGCGGATGGCCTTGGCGCAATCGCGGAAGGGAACGATCTCGTCGGTGGCGGTGACGAGTTCGTTGGCGAGGATCATCTCGGTGAGCGGCTCGAGCACATCGTAAAGCTGCTCACGGGTGGCTTTCTCGAACCACTTTGTGACCCACAGGCCACGCAGTGACAGATTTTTGAAGATGAGGAATTTGTTCGGCACCTTCAGGCTGCGGCGGCTCATGGCTCCGTAGGTGATCAGGGTGCCTTCGCTGCTGAGCACGTCCATCAGGCGGATGGCGCTGTCACCACCGACAGCGTTCGCGGCGAGCATGACCGGCGCTTTGCCGAAAATGACCTTGGCCTGGGCCACGCCTTCATCGGTATCGAGCAGGACTTCATCGGCCCCGAGGCCCTTCAACTCGGCGATGAGTTCCTCGCGGCGGACGAAGTTCAGCGTCTTGAGACCGAAACGTTTCGCGATTTGGATCAAGGCACGGCCAACGCCGGAGTTCGCGGCGTTTTGCACCACCCAGGAGCCGGGTTCCAGCTCGACGAAGTGCTTCAAGATGAGCCAGGCGGTGACGGGGTTCACACGGAGCATGCTCGCCTGCACGGCGTCGATGCGGGATGGGACCTTGGCAAAGGCGTGCTCAGGGGCGGTGAGATGCTGCGCCCAACAGCCGGTGCCAAGCAGAGGGATGACGACATCGCCCACGGCGAGGGATTGCACGTCGGGTCCCACGGCCTCGACCTCGCCGCAGCCTTCGTGGCCGGGGATGCAGGGAGGCGCGGGCGTTCGGCCGTAGGTGCCTTCCATGAAGTTGAGGTCGGCGGGATTCACCGGGGCGTAACGCATGCGCACGAGCACCTCATGGCCGGTGGGTGGTTTCACCTCGCGTTCCGCCGCGTGGAGCACCTCGGCGGGATTTCCTGTCTGAGTGAACTGCAAAAAGCCGGAAGAGAAGGTCGCCATGTGTTCGGTTTAGGCTGTGTTTGGAAAGTCGCAAGGTGACGTTTGCTCCCGCCGCCGGGCTTGACCGCTCGAAAGCCCGCCGGTAAGCCTCGCGGCACTTCATGGAACTGCGACACCTCCGATATTTCCAAGCCGTGGCCGAGGAGCTGAGCTTCTCCCGCGCGGCGAGGCGGCTGCGCATTGCCCAGCCGGCGCTGAGTCGTGCGGTGCAGGAGATGGAGCGGGAACTGGGTACCTCTTTGATTGAGCGAGAGAGCCGTTCTCCACGCCTCACGCCCGCTGGTGAGGTGCTGCTGCGGGAGACCGGGGTGCTGCTGCAACGTTTTGATGAGGCGATCAAACGCGTGAGCCGCACGGCGAAGGGGGAAGAAGGCGAATTGCGCCTCGGCTACATTGGCCCGCCCACGCGGTCGTTTCTGGCGAGGCTGCTCAAAGAATACGCACGGCGTTTTCCCCGCGTGAATGTGATCTTGGAGGAACGCACTCCGGAACGCGTGTGGGAGATGGTTTCCAAAGGTAAACTCTCCATCGGCCTCACACGGCCGGTGCTCGCTCATGATGAGCTGGGGCTGCAATCGCTGCTTTTGCGTGAAGAGAAATTCTGCGCTGCCGTGCCGAGGGATCATCCATGGGCGAAGATGGCCTCGATCCCTTGGAAAAAGCTCGCGGGCGAGCCGCTGGTGATCCTCGCACGGCGTGAAGGAGCCAGCTCGCATGATGCGATCCATGCCGCCTGTGCGGCGGCGGGCTTTGAGCCGAGGCTCACGCACACGCCGAGCCTGATCGGCACCATCTTGCAATACGTTGAGGCCGGGTCTGGCATCGGCGTGGTGCCGGAGAGCACGATGAGCAAGAACATCGCCCTCATTCCGCTGAAGCCGCAGAGCTCCATCCCTCTCATCATGGTGTGGGCCAAAGAAGGCGATGATCCCGCCGTGGCCGCCTTTCGCGATCTCGTGCGCGAATGGCTGAAGGATGGAAATCTGTGGAAGTAACCGAAACGAATCCTATCTGCCATGCCGCCGCTTTTTCCTCTCCTCACCACCGTCCTTCTTGGCAGTCTGCTCACCTGGATGTGGACCACGGATAATGTCATGCGCTCGTTGGCGGTGGTGCTGCTAGGCGGACTCTGGCTTCTCCTCAATGGTCTGTGGTGGGCGCTGCGGAAAAAAGGTGTGCGGTTGAAGCGATTCGCGGTCTTCGTGCTCGGTGCCGTGCTGGTGGTGATGTTCTTCCGCTTCGCCGTCCGTTACGAAGGCTCTGCGGATGGCTCCGCGTGGCCGCAGCTCTCCTTCAAATGGCAGAAGAAGGATGCGCCCGTGGTGCCGATGCTCGGCGAGGTGAAGGCGGAACCTTCGCTGGCCGATGTGGCACCGGCGGGCGTGCGGGACATGCCGCGTTTCCTGGGCGAGAAAGGCGATGGCGTGCTGCCAGCGGCGGAATTTGCCACTGACTGGGCCGCGAAGGCACCTCGCGAGGTCTGGCGCATTCAAATTGGCCCCGGCTGGTCCGGCTTTGCCGTGGCGGGGCATCGAGCGATCACGCAGGAGCAGCGTGGCGAGCTGGAGTGCGTGACCTGCTACGACATCCGCGATGGAAAACTGCTCTGGTCTCACACCGATAAGGCGCAATTCAATGAACTGATGGGCGGCGAAGGTCCTCGAGCCGTGCCCACCGTGGATTCGGTGGCTGGCAGGGTTTTCACGATGGGGGCGATGGGCCACCTGAACTGCCTCGACCTCGTTACGGGCGAGAAAAAATGGCAGCGGGAGGTGCTGAAGGACGGTGGAGCCACGCGGAACCTCGAATGGGGCAAAAGCTCTTCCCCCTTGCTGACGGCCTCGCATGTCATCTGCTCGGCCGGGGATGATGGCGCTTCATTGATCGCTTATGATCGGCAGACGGGTGAAATCGCGTGGAAGGCCGGAAACGATGGCGGCAGCTATGCCTCGCCCGTTTTGCTCACGCTCGCCGGAAAGGAGCAGATCGTCACCGTGAACCGTGGCAGTGTCACCGGGCACGAAGTCGGCAGCGGTGAGGTGCTGTGGAGCTTTGACTGGCCCGGCATGTTTCCCAAAGTCGCGCAGCCGCTGGTCGTGGGAACAAACCAACTGCTCATCACCTCCAGCTACGGCCTCAAAAGCCATCTGCTGGAGATCACAGGCTCCAAGACACCGAGTGTCATCTGGGCGGAGAGCAATCCTCGGACGAAATTCAGCAGCGCCAGCGTCTTTGGCGATCACGCCTATGCCATTGATGAAGGCACGCTCTGCTGCGTGAACCTCAAAACCGGCGAACGCACCTGGCGGGAAGGGCGCTACGGCTTCGGTCAGCAAATTCGCGTGGGAGATGACCTCCTGCTCATCCAGACCGAAAAAGGCCCGGTGGTGCTTGTGAAGCCCTCCCCGGATAAACTCATCGAAATCGCCCGCCTCGATGCCCTCAAATCCAAAACCTGGAACCCGCCCACCCTCGCCGGACGCTGGCTGCTGCTGCGAAACGACCGCGAAGCCGTTTGCTATGAGCTGGCGGGGAAGTGAGGAGGTGGGGCTGACTTTCGTCATCTGACTGGTTGCATGCTTGGCAGTTCTTCTATAAACCGGGGGGACTTTCCAACCTTGAAAGCGAACCAATCTAATATTCACGTCCTCATCGCGTGCGGCGGCACGGGGGGGCATCTGTTTCCTGGCATCGCCGTGGGCGAGGTGCTGGCGAAGCGCGGGCACGAGGTGACTTTGCTCATCAGTGAGAAGAAGATCGACTCCCTCGCTGCCAGCGGTCACAAGGAACTGCGATTCGAGAAAATGCCCTTCCTGGCCATGCCGAAGCCGTGGTCGCCGAAGATGGTGGGCTTTCTCAAAGGGCTGTGGCAGGGCACGAAGCGCTGCCGACAGATCATCCGCGAGGGGGAGGTGAGTGTGGTTCTCGGCATGGGAGGCTTCACCTCCTTTGCGCCGTTGTTTGCCGGCAAAAAAGAAAAGTGCCGCACACTCATCCACGAGAGCAACGCCATTCCCGGCAAGGCGAACAAACTCAACGCTCGCTACTCCGACATCGTCCTGTGCGGCCTCGAAGCTTGCAAATCGCTCTTTCCGAAGCATCCCGATGTCCGTGTCGTGGGCACGCCCATCCGCAGCACGATGAGGGAGAAGAACACGGATGATCCGCATGCCTTCTTCAAGCTCGATAAGGACAAGCGCACGCTCCTCATCATGGGCGGCAGTCAGGGCGCTCGCGGCATCAATCGCGTCGTCGGCATGGCGCTGGAGCAGTTCGAAGCCATGGGCATCCAGGTCCTGCACATCGCGGGCACCACGGACTATGAAGAGGTGCGGGATGTGTATGCCAAGCATCCGCTGCTGAAGCAGCATGTGGCCGCGTTTTGTCACCGTATGGACCTCGCCTATCGCGTGGCGGATCTCGCCATCGCTCGCAGCGGTGCCTCCAGCATGACGGAGCTGGCTTACTTTGGCGTTCCCAGCATTCTCGTGCCTTACCCGCATGCGGCCGAGGATCATCAGACACGCAATGCCGAGATCTTCGATCAGGCTGGTGCGGCTAAAATGATGTCGGAGGCCACCCTGAATGCGGATACGCTCACCGATGCGGTGCGCAGCATCCTCACGGATGCCAAAGTCGCGAACAAGATGAAGCAGGCCGCTCAGAAGCAGTCCGTGAAGGACTGCGCTGAGAAGATCGCCGCGCTGATCGAAAAGGAAGCCACGAAGGCCGCCTGATCATTTCATCTCTGCCACGGCATCACCCACCGCCTTGTCGAGCACGTCGCAAGCCTCGATAAGGGCTTCTTCGGTGACGGTGAGCGGTGGGCAGATCTTAATGGTCTGGCCCCAGGCACCGACGGGAGCGAAAAGCAGCAGACCACGCTGATAGCACAGCTCGATGACACGATGGGCGAAGTCATGGTTCGGCTCTTTTTTGCCGGGAACGACGGCTTGCAGGCCTGCGACGAGTCCGGCGCAGGTCACATGGCCGATGACGCTGGGATGGCGTGCTTGGATGGCTTTGCAGCGCTCATGTAAAATCACACCGAGCTTCGCGGCATTGCCGGTGAGGTCTTCGGCGAGGAGCTTTTTGATGTTCGCGGTGGCGGCAGCGCAGCAGACAGGATTGCCGGTGTGCGTGCTGGTCATGCTGCCGGGCGGGAAGTGATCCATGATGTGCTGGCGACCGATCACGGCGCTCAGCGGCATGCCCGAGCTGATGCCTTTGCCACAGCAGATGAGGTCCGGCGTGACGCCGTAGTGCTCGAAGGCCCAAAACTTGCCCGTGCGGCCAAAGCCGGACTGCACTTCATCAAAAGTCAGCACCACCTGATGCTCATCGCACCACTTCCGGAGTTTCTGAATGTATTCCACGGGCGCAAAATCAGGCCCCACGCCCTGATAGCTCTCCATGATGACACCGGCGATGTTTTCAGGCTTCATGCCGCTGCTTTCGATGGCCTTCAAAAAGGCATCGAAGGAGCTGTCGCCCTCCCAATAACCATCGGGGAAGGGGGCATTGATGATGGCCTTGTCGAGATTGACGATCCATGTCTTCTGTCCGCCCATGCCACCGGCCTGCTGACTGGCGAGCGTGCGGCCATGGTAACCGCGATCAAAGCCGATGATGCCGATTTTTGAGGTGCCGCCGACCTTGATGCCGTGCGCACGGCTGAGCTTGATGGCGCACTCCGTGGCCTCACTGCCGCTGCTGAGCAGGAAGACCTTCTTCAAACCTTCCGGCGAGACGGAGGCGATGATTTCCTCAGCTTCGAGGCGTTCCTCGCTCGGGAAGACGTAGTTGTGAATGAGGCCGCTGTTGATCTGGTCGATCATGGCCTTGCAGATTTCCGGCGCGGCATGCCCGGCATTGGTCACGAGCACGCCGCTGCTCCAGTCGAGCCACTTGTTGCCGTGCTTGTCGAAGACGTAGATGTCCTGCGCTTTGTCCCATACGATGGGCGGCATGCCACGCATGGACAGCGGCTCCACCTCACGCATGCGCTCCAGCAGCGCCACGCTGTCTGGATGCGGTACCGGCGAGCAGATGCGGCGGTGCTTGGTTTCGACGTGAGGGACGACTTGCGGAGTGGTGCTGAATTCTTTGCCCATAGTGAGGATGATCATGCATGGCTCGCCATGGCGCTGCTACGCGCTTTGCATCCGGTCGCGGTATTTTTGTGCATGATTCATGACCTGGGTTGCGCAGGAGCATCTACAGGCCACTCTGGAAGCCTTATGAAACGCAATCGCCTCGGCCGCACCGGCATCGTCGTCACCGATATCTGCATGGGAACCATGACCTTCGGTCTTCAATCCGATGAAAAGACCTCCTTCGCCATCATGGATCGCGCTTTGGAGGCTGGGATCGACTTCTTCGACACCGCCGAGATGTATCCTGTGCCGCCCAGCGCCGAAAAATTTGGCATCACCGAGCAGATCGTGGGCCGCTGGCTGCGTGGGAAGACTCGCGGCGAGATCATTCTGGCCACGAAGGTCACCGGGCCAGGCCACGGCTGGTTTCGCCCGCCCATTCGCGGTGGCTTCACGGCACTCGACCGCCGCCAGATCTTCCAGGCCTGCGAGGATAGCCTGCGCCGCCTGCAAACGGACTACATCGATCTCTACCAAACGCATTGGCCGGATCACGGCATGGAGCAGGAAGAGACGCTGACGGCGCTCACGATGCTCATCGACCAGGGGAAGATTCGCGCCTGGGGATCGAGCAATGAAACGTGCTGGGGCGTGATGAAAAACCTCTGGGAGGCGGAGAAGCACGGCCTCGCCCGCATGGCCTCCGTGCAGAACAACTTCTCGCTCATCAATCGCCGCTGCGAGAGCGAGCTGGCGCAGGTCTGCCGGAAGGAAGGCGTGAGCTTACTGCCCTATTCTCCTCTCGGTGGCGGTGTGCTGACCGGGAAGTACAATAGCGGAGCCTTGCCTGCCGGAGCACGTTTCACCGATTACATACAGAATGGCGGCCCGCGTCAGAAGCGCATGGCGGCCCGTTTTGTGAATGAGCGTTCGCTGGAGACCACGGCTCGTCTGCAAGTCATCGCTCATGACATCGGCGTGAGTGTCACCGCGCTGTCTCTCGCCTGGAGCCGTCAGCATGATTTTGTGGCCTCCACCATCGTGGGGGCGGCCACGCTGGATCAATTCGAAGAAAGCCTCCAAGCCGTCGATCTCATCCTCGATGCCGAAACGCTCGCCCGCATTGACGAGATCGACGCCGAGATCCCCACGCCGATGACGGAAGACGGGCTGCGGAGGCTGTGAGGGGATGCTGGGGAGTGATGGAGTTCTGAGTCCCAATACTCCAGCGCTCCACTACTCCATGACACCTTCCGCTTTGAGTCACTCTCCCACACTGAGCTTCACGCCCACTTCCTTATACGCCGCCTTCATCTGCTCGGCGAGTTGCGCATGCGTGCGACCTTCCATGAGGATGCCGAGATGCTTGAAGGGGGCGCTTTCGGGTTTGATGTCCGGCGGTGGAAAATTGCTCGGGTAGCTGAAGCGGCCATCCGGGAAGTGTTTCACCCTCGGATCAGCAAAAAACTCCCGCAGCGCCTTCACCTCGCCATACACGGCCTCCATGAATTTGATGAAGCGAGTGCCTTTTTTGTCTTCGTCGAGGTGGTTGAAGAAATACACCAGCAGGTAAGAGCGGAAGTACAGTTCCCCCATGCCCTTGTTGGAATCATCCGCGATGGCATCCCACGCCGCACGGTTCATGCCCAGGTGCTCCTTGAGGCTCGGGATCTGCGCGAAGTAGCCACGGCTGCCTGCCTCCTGGATGGCGTCCTTCATGCCGTTCTTATGGCCATCCACGCGGAAGATGCCGTTCTTATAGGGCAGGTTCTCGGTGTATTCCGCGGTGCCTTCGATGACCCACTTCGGCAGGAAGGTGAGGTAGTCATGCATCACCTGATGGGTGATCTCATGCACCAGCGTGTCACTGCGGTAGTTCTCGTCCTTGAACCAGGTCTTCCCGCGCATCTCCAGGCCGAGGCTGGGGAAGGGGATCATGAAGATCTTGGGGCCGCTCATGTACACGCCGCCGGAGTTTTCGGGGCCACCCGCCGTGATGTAATCCTGCCGCGTCTCATACAGCGCCGCTTTATATCGTTCAAAACCCTGCGGCGGCTTGCAAACAATGCCCCAGGGAAGCGTAGCCACGAGTGACTTCGTGGCTTCAAAGGTGACCGCCACTTCCTTCATCACGCTGCCCGCCAGCTTGGCCTGCGAGGTGAATTCAAAGGCCTCCGATTGGTAGCCAAACTGCCTCGCGGGCCCATTTTCCACCGTCGCCGTGATCTCGACCGCCTTCTTCGGCACCTCCACCTGCGGCGGCCAAACGCGTTTTTCAAAGGGCACACGGTCCAGATCTACCACCGGCGCTTTGGCGGCCGCAGCGGGAGCAGCCGCCTGGTTTTTCACATAGGCCTGGTCATCGGCGCTGAAGCGTGAAAGCGGCAACGTGTGCTGCTTCCCATCGGTCATGCGGATCGTCACGCTGTCCGCCGTGCTCGAAATGTAGGCCGCTGTGATCACGCGGCCCTGAGAGTCTTTCCACGGGCGCTCCGCCTGCTGGGCGAGCAGCATCGTGGCAGGAAGGAGAAACAGAAGGCTGTTTTTGAAATTCATCAGTGAGGCGGCTTTATACGATGGCGGCCTTTGAAATGGCAATCGTAATTCCCGTGGAGGACTTCGGATAGTTCGAGGTGGGCTGCGGCCTCATCTCCAGGGTTGCCATCCGGCTTCCTTTTCGTTCCAATCCATCCCCATTCTTATGTCCACCATCGCAGTCCTCGGCACCCTCGACACCAAAGGCCACGAACACGCCTATGTGGCGGAGATCATCCGCTCTCGCGGCCATCAGACGCTCCTCATTGATACCGGCAGTGCCGAGCCACCGCAGGTGAAACCCGATGTCTCCCGCGAAGAGGTGGCCGCATCGAATGGCGTGGATCTCGCGGGCATCCTGGAGCGAAAAGATCGCGGTGAAGCCGTCACCGCGATGGCTGGTGCGGCGGCCGTTTACCTGGCGAAGCTCGTCAGCGATGGCCGCGTGCAGGGCGTGATCTCCCTCGGCGGCGGCGGCGGCACCGCCATCGGCAGCGCGGCCATGCGAGCCCTGCCGGTCGGTTTTCCGAAGGTCATGGTCTCCACGCTGGCCGCCGGCAATGTGGCCCCTTATGTGGGCACGAAGGACATCGTCATGTTTCCCAGCATTGTTGATGTCAGCGGCCTGAACCGCATCTCCCGCGTGCTCCTTGCCCGCGCTGCGGGAGCCATCTGCGGCATGGTGGAAACCGATGTCCCCGCCGCCGATGACAAGCCGCTCATCGCCGCCTCCATGTTTGGCAATACCACCGAGTGCGTGAACATGGCCAAAAAGATCCTCGAAGACGCGGGCTATGAGGTCCTCGTCTTCCACGCCACCGGCACCGGCGGCCGCATCATGGAATCTCTCATCGAGAGCGGCATGTTCGTGGGCGTTTTGGACATCACGACCACCGAATGGGCCGATGAATTCGTCGGCGGCATCCTCGGCGCTGGCCCCACGCGACTCGATGCCGCTGCCAAAACCGGCCTGCCCTCCATCATCACGCCCGGCTGCCTCGACATGGTGAACTTCGGCGAGCGAGCCACCATCCCGGCGAAATTCGACGGACGCACGTTCTACATCCACAACCCGCAGGTCACCCTCATGCGCACCACGCCCGCCGAATGCACCGAACTGGGCCGCATCCTGGCCGAAAAGGCCAATGCCTGCCGTGGCCCCGTCACCGTGCTGCTGCCGAAAAAGGCCATCAGCATCATCAGCGCCGCCGGAAAGCCTTTCCACAGCCCCGAAGCCGATGCCGCCCTCTTCGACAGCATCAAAAAGCATCTCCGCCCTGGCATTCCGCTCTTCGAGATGGACTGCGAGGTGAATGCCCCCGAATTCGCCACTGCGTGCGCGAAGGCGCTGCTTGCCTCACTCAAGCACGGGAACGCTTAGGTCACGCCTGCGGTGCCTTTGGCTGGCCCAGCAGCGAGGTGAGCAGGCTCACCAGTAATCCGATCACTAGCCCCAAAACTGCACCGCCAACGCCGCCGAGGATGATGGTCATCATCCAGTCGGTGTTGCGCTCCATCGCCGTCGTCGCCCGCTCCAAGATTGCGACATCCAAACCATCCTTCTGCGCCTTCTCACGGATGGCTTGCCGAAAGTTCATGAACTCATCCAGCAGTGCATTGAGAAAAATCTGCGAGTACACCGGCTCGGAGCCTGTAGCGAGAATGTTGATGATGCCGGAACCCTTGGTCTGGGTCACTCGGATTTCGACGTCGGAGTCCTTTAGATCTGGGTGGAGGGCGTGAACACGCTCCCTTGCCTTACGATTCATCTCGGCGCTTTCGAGCGTCTCGATGATCGTGCCGTAGAAGTCCTGCAATTGTTCTCGCCATTGTGGATCTTCAGTGGCCACCGTGGAGCCACTCGCCAGGATCTTCGCCAGCGACCGAAACACCTGCGGCTTACCCGTGATCTGCAGAGCCGACCAACTTACCCCAGCGCAGGCCCCGAAGAACATGCAGGCCAAGATGATGACGATGCGGACGACGTTTTTGGTTCGTGAATTGCTCATGGCAACGATGAGTCTGCCAGAGAGAGGCTTTGTGCCGCAAGAGCTTTCTAGGCCGTATGCGAAGGCCTGCTAGCGACGATCAGGCGAAGCAACGTAGCCATCTCGCTCCGCGAGATGAGCGCTTGGCTTTCGCCAGCAAGTTGGTCTCCCATCACTCGAGAACTGAAGACCTTGAGAAGCGTCTAGCTCATCTCGACGGAGCGAGATGGCTACTCTGCTGGCGCGTCATTCGAGTGCACAGAGGGTCTTTAAACAAGGTTTAGCTCGCCTGACCCAGCTTCGCGTTCTGCTCGATCTGATCGGTGATCTCCAGGGCGATGCGCACGGCCTCCGCGCCTTCTTGTCCCGTCACCACCGGACGGCGGCCCTGGCGGGCGCACTCGACGAAGGAGGCTAGCTCCAGTTTCAGTGGCTCGTCTTTCTCCACCTCGACTTCTTCGCGGACGATTTGCATGCCGTCTTTGCGATAGATCCAGCCGCTTTGCTCTTGGTAATCGAGGCTCAAGTAACTGTCGCTTTGGAAGACGCGGATCTTGCGGAGCTTCTCCGGGCTGATGCGGCTGGCGGTGATGTTGGCGATGCAACCGTTGGCGAATTTCAGGCGGGCATTGGCGATGTCTTCACGGCGCGTGAGCACCGGGATGCCGACGGCATCCACCTGCACGAGCGGGGATTTGACGAGGTGGAGCACGATCTCGATGTCGTGGATCATGAGGTCCAAAACCACGCCGATGTCGATGCTGCGGTTGGGGAAGGGGGAAAGGCGGTGTGCCTCGATGAAGCGCGGGTTGTCCATCCGCTGCTCGAGCTGGAGCAGCACGGGATTGAAGCGCTCGATGTGGCCCACTTGCAGGATCACGCTTTTCGCCTTCGCCAATTCGATGAGGGTCTGGGCCTCGGCGTAGGATTCGCTGATCGGCTTTTCCACCATCACATGAATGCCGCGCTCCATCAGCGGTTCGGCCACCTTGCGGTGATAAACGGTGGGCACCGCCACACTGGCCGCATCCACCCGCTCCGCGAAATCCGCGATGTCGCTGGCTGCGTGGGTGCCGTATTGCGCCGCAAATTCGGCCGCACGGGCGGGATCCGCATCATAGACGGCGGTAAATTGCACTGCGCCACCGCTGCGTGCGGCGATGTCCGCCATAAGACGGGCGTGATTCTTGCCAATGGCGCCGACTCCGGCGACTCCGATGCGAAAAGGGCTGCTTGAGGACATGTGAAAGGCCTTCTTGGCGAATGCCGGGGCATTTGCGACCTCTTTTTCCGCCTTCGCATGGAAGACCTTGAATCCCACCCCAGAGGCTGCCAAGCATCTCCGCATGTCCGCCACGCCCGTCAGCTTCAAGATCGGCAACGAAAAGCTCATCAAAATCCTCCCCGGAGCCTCGAACCGCCTCCTCGGCCTGCTCAAAAAGCAGGGCAGGGAAGAGAACGGTGCGCTGCGCATCGCCGTGGTCGGCGGCGGCTGCTCCGGCCTGCAATACAAGATGGACCTCGTGGATGGCCCCGCGAACCGCGACATCATGGTCACCAGCGCCGAAGTCCGCGTCGTGATCGACCCGAAGAGCGCCCTCTTCGTTTCCGGCTCCGAACTCGACTATAGCGACGACCTCCAGCAAGGCGGCTTCAAGGTTAAGAACCCCAACGCCGTCGTCACCTGCTCCTGCGGCGAGAGTTTCTCCGCATAAGGCATACTATTCTCGCACTCATCACGCTGTCTCTGACATGGTATTTGCCGCAGAGGAGCAGAGAGGCAGTGGGCGCAGAGGTTGAAAAAGATGGAGAACACTGCGTTCTCCGCCCCTTTGCGCCTCTGCGGCGAAAACGAATGTGAAAAAGGCGGCCTAGAAAGCCAGCAGCACGAAAAGCGTGACGAGGCCATTGTTCAGCGCATGAGCCGCCATGCCGCCGAGGACGCTGCCGCGCCATTGACGGACAAAAGCGAGCATGCCGGCGATGATCATGAGCATCGGCACGCCAAACCAACCCTGCGGATGAATGACCGCGAAGATGAAGCAACTCAGCACGGCACCGGGAATCCAGCGCAGGCGGGCGGAAAGGCCGGGAAAGAGCATGCCGCGGAAGGCGAGTTCCTCCGTCACGGGTGCCCACAGCACGGCGAGCAGCAGGGGCAGATAGCGTGAGGCTCCACCCGCAGCGAATTCGTTGACGATGGGATGCACGGGCATCTCGACGCCGCTGAGGCGGATGAGCAGCGTCGTGAGCCAAAGTCCCAAAGCCACGACGGGAAGGCAGGCGATCCAAGCGAGGAGTCCCGCGCCGATCTCTCGCCAGACTCCCACTCCAGCATGCAGCCCCATCACCTGCTTCCATCGCTGGGCAGGTACGCCGCGCAGCCTCGGCCACCACACGGCGAAGAACACGATGGGAGCGATCAAGAGGTAGCTCAGGTAAGGATTCAGAGAGGGAAAGGCGAGCTGGATGAGCGTTGGCAGGATGACCAAAGTGATCATGTAAATGGCAAAAGCCTCGATGAGCGTGCCACCGACTTCCGGCACCTCCTGCACGAGCGTGAGGCGCAGAGGCGGCGCGGTGCCATTCCGCTTCGAGGCACGCCAGCGACTGAGCAGAAGGATCAGGATGACGAGACCGGCGATGAAGGCCGCGAACGCTCCCATGCCAGCGATGCCAAAGACCACCAGCGTGCGCATGGCGTCCAGTTTCACCTGCTGTCTCAGCGCATGGCTTTTGTCATGAGCCAAGGCTTTGGCTGCCCTCGCAAACCAGCCGTACCTTTTCTCGAAGGGCTTCCAGGTGTCTGCCGCGATGTCTTGCTTGCCGGCGAGTTGCTGAAGGATTGCCACATCGGGTTCGAGACCGGGGAAGGTTTCATTCGGACTCGGTGACTTGTCATTCAGCCAGCCACGTAGGATCTCGATTCGCAGTCGATCCGCATCCGTTCGGATGCCATCGCGACAGCTTTCGAGAAGTTCTGTCTCCGTGGCTTCATTCCATGCTCCGCCTTGGGCAAAAAGGACCTGACAACCGGCCACATACCGCCCGAGCATTTCGAGCAGGACATTCGGCCCGGCCACGGCGGCTTTCATTTCCTTCTTCCATCTCGGGGTGAACCACAGGACGAGCACCACCGTGAGCAAAATGGCCATGCAGGCCAGCACGGTGCCGATGCGGCTGCCACGCACGGTGAGCGGCGCTTCGGCGGAGGCTGGCAGGGGCGGTGGTTGCTCGGGCATGCGGCCCTTTTACATGGGCAGTTAGGAATCTCAGCGGAAATCCGCACGGCCCATCCAGAATGTCTGATTGAGACATCTCGTTCGAGAGCTATGAGCGGAAGCTGTGACACTCGACCTCGATGATGCCTTCATGTGCGATGCCGTGCCTGCGGAGGTCATGGACTTGCTGTGGGCCGCCGGTTGGAGGCATTTTGGCCGCGTTTTCTTTCGCTACAGCCGCCAGCACACCGCCGATGGCGAGCCGCAGCACATCACCCCACTGCGCATCGATTTGAAAAGATGGCAGCCGACGAAAAGCCAGCGCCGCGTGCTGGCTCGAAACGCGGATCTGCGATGGGAGATGGTGCCCACGAAACTCGACGATGATCTGCGAGCCATGTTTCAGCGTCACAAGGCCCGCTTCCGCGAAAACATCCCCGAAACGCTCGAAAACTTCCTCGGAGAGGCTCCTGAGTCCGGTCCATGTGACTGCCGCATGCTGCGTGTTTTTGAAGGTGAAAGGCTCCTCGCGGCCAGTTTCCTCGATGTGGGGCAAAAAGCGGTCTCCAGCGTATATGCAATCTTTGAGCCGGAGGCAGCACGGCGCAGCCTCGGCACCTTCACGATGCTGCTGGAGCTTCAGTTTGCCCACGAGAGCGGCTTTGAGTTCCTCTATCCCGGCTACGCCACGCAGGAGCCGAGTGCTTACGACTACAAAAAGCAGTTCACCGGTGTCGAATGGCTCGATTTTGACACGGGCGCATGGCGGGAGTTGCCTCGCTGATTCAGCCGGGCGATAAAAGCGGCATGAGAGTGGATGTTGTAACCCTGTTCCCCGAGATTGTGACCGTGCCGATGGGCGCGAGCATCATGGGCCGTGCCCAGGAAAAAGGGGCGCTGGAATTGCATGTGCATGATTTGCGTGAGCATGGCCTCGGCAAGCATCGCCATGTGGATGACACGCCCTACGGGGGCGGTCAGGGCATGGTCATCCGCCCGGAGCCGATGTGGGCCATGTTGGAGCAGGTGGATCGCCCTCAGGCCCGCGTGATCTTGATGTCGCCCGCTGGAAAACCCTTCACTCAGGCCACGGCACATCGTCTCGCTGCGGAAGAACATCTCATCTTCATCTCCGGCCACTACGAAGGCATCGACCAGCGAGTGATCGACCACTGGGTGGATGAGGAGATCAGCCTCGGTGATTATGTCCTCACCAATGGTGCCATCGCCGCTGTCGTTGTGATGGATGCCATCGTGCGTCTGCTGCCCGGTGTGCTCGGGGATGAGATGAGCGCCGTGGAGGAGAGCTTTGGCGAAAGCGGTCTCCTCGAAGCGCCGCAATACACCAAGCCCGCCGAATACGCCGGCCTCAAAGTCCCCGAGATCCTCCTCGGTGGCAATCACGCCAAAATCGCCGCTTGGCGTCACGAGCAGGCCTTGGAACGCACGCGGAAAGTGAGGCCGGATTTGTTGGCGAAAGGATGATTGCGCAACCGCGAGGTCCCGCCTAGCTCACGCCCCTTTTCCCATGCCCACATCCGCTCTCGAACTCGGCCAAGCCTTCCTCACCGAAAACGCCTCCAAACCCGGCGTCATCACCACCGCCACCGGTCTGCAATACCTCGTGCTCACCGAGGGCACCGGCAAGAGCCCGAATGCCAAGAACACCGTCGTGGTGAACTACCGTGGCACCTTACTCAATGGCGTGGAATTCGACAGCAGCTACCTCGCGGGTCGCGAGCCAGCGGAATTCCCACTCAACCGCGTCATCAAAGGCTGGACCGAAGGTCTGCAAACCATGAAGGAAGGCGGCAAGACCCGCTTCTTCATCCCCAGCCACTTGGCGTATGGCAAACGCGGCGCAGGCATCGACATCGGCCCCGATGAGACGCTCATCTTTGAGGTCGAGCTGCTGAAGGTCTGGGAGGACTGATCCGCCTCACAGGGCATGCACCGCATCCACCAGCGGCTTCACAAAGGCTTCCACCTTCGCGGCGCAGTCGGGCGAGCTGCCGTTTTGCTCGATGAGCTTCACGATGGCGCTGCCCACGACCACCCCATCCGCCTTGCTGGCGATGGCGGCGGCTTGTTCGGGGTTGGAGACGCCGAAACCGACGCACACCGGCACTTCCGTAGCCGCTTTGATGATGGCCACCTGCTCGGCGATGCCCGTGGCGATCTCTGCCTGCGCTCCGGTGACGCCGAGACGGCTCACATAATACACAAAACCTTCCGCGCACTTCGCGATGCTCGCGATCCGCTCCGCCGGACTCGTGGGGGCGATGAGCTGGATGTGTCGCAGCTCCGGCGCGGGCTTCAGCTCGGCGTTTTGCGCCGCTTCATCCGGTGGCAGATCGAGCACCAGCACGCCATCTGCGCCTGCGGCCGCCGCGTCGTGATGAAATCGCTCGTAGCCGTAAGTGTAGATCGGGTTCAGGTAGGTGAAGAGCACGAGCGGGATTTGGCTATTCGTGCGCAGCTTGCGGATCATTTCGATCACGCCCGGCGTTGAGGCCCCGGCCTTCAGCGCACGATCCGCCGCCATTTGATTCACCACGCCATCGGCCAGCGGATCGGAGAAAGGCACGCCCAGCTCCACCACATCCACGCCGGCACGCTCCAGGCCCAGCACGATGTCGATCGTGGCATCGAGCGTGGGATCACCCGCACACACATAAGCCACGAAGGCTTTTTTCTTCGCGTCACGGAGGGCGGCAAAACGGGCGTCGATGCGGTTGGCGGGGGCTGGCATGGGGCGGGCCGTTTAGCATGGGGATCGCCCCATGTCGAGCCGAGAGCCACACGGGCTGCCCATCGACACCCCTCATGCCGTCCATGAACAAAATCCCCTTTGCCAAGGCAGGGCGGGCAGGTATGGACGCGGCCCCTAAATTATGAGCAAAAAAAGTGACTTCGGATTGATCGGCCTCGCTGTGATGGGCCAAAACCTCGTTCTCAACGTCGAAAGCCGCGGCTTTCAGGTCAGCGTCTTCAACC
>JBILVU010000226.1:0-6073 GCA_044370285.1 Prosthecobacter sp. | reverse complement strand
CGGGAAGGATGCCTTCCAGGAGGCGGACATCTTCAACATCACGGCCCCGGTCGTGAAGCATAACTTCCTGGTGAAGAGCTCCAACGCGCTGCCCCGCATCGCTCGTGAGGCTTATCACATCTCCACCACCGGCCGCCCCGGCCCGGTGCTCATCGACATCCCGAAGGACATCAGCCAAGGACCCTTCACCGGCACCTTTGACGAGCCGATGGACCTGCCCGGCTACCACCCCGAGGAGAACTTCAAAATCGATCAGGCCGGTATTAAAGAAGCTGCCCGCCTCATTTCCCAGGCCAAGCGCCCCATCATCCTCGCCGGTCAGGGAGCGATGATCGCCCGTGCGGACAAGGAACTGCTCATGATGGCCGAAACCCTCGGTTGCCCGGTGACCACGACCTTGCTTGGCAAAGGCGTCTTCCCCGAAACGCATCCGCTGTCCCTCGGCATGCTCGGCATGCACGGCACCGCTTACGCCAACAAGGCCATCTGCGAAGCCGACCTCATCTTCAATGTCGGCTCCCGCTTCGATGACCGCATCATCGGCAAGCCGCACATGTTTGGTCGCAACGCCAAGCTCATCCACATCGACATCGACGCGGCGGAGTTCAACAAGATGATCAAAGTGGACGTCACCATCAAAGGCGACGCGAAAGCCGCTCTCAGCGATCTCCTTCCGCACATCGAGAAGCTGCCCACCGAAGACTGGCTGGCTCATCTCGATGGCTACAAGAAGAAATTCCCCCTCTCTTATAAGAAACAGGGCGGTCTGCGCATGCAGCAGGTGCTCGACGAGATGTACAACCTCACGAAGGGCAAAGCCATCGTCACCACCGACGTGGGCCAGCATCAGATGTGGGCAGCCCAGTTTTACAAAAATGACGAGAGCTACCACTGGATCAGCTCGGGTGGTGCCGGAACGATGGGCTTTGGCTTCCCTGCCGCCATCGGTGCCCAGCTCGCCTGCCCGAATAAGACCGTTGTCTGCGTTTGCGGAGACGGCGGCTTCCAGATGACCCTCTTTGAACTCGCCACCGCTGCGATTCACAAGCTGCCGATCAAGATCCTCATCCTGAACAACAGCTACCTCGGCATGGTCCGCCAGTGGCAGGAGCTGTTCTTCGAGAACCGCGAAAGCGGCGTCGATCTCATCGGCAATCCCGACTTCGTGAAGCTGGGCGAAGCCTACGGCATCAAAGGCTGGCACATCCGCCGCCCCGCTGACGTCGAGCGCATCCTCCAGCAGGCCCTCGATTACAACGACGGCCCCTGCATCATCGAAGCCGAGTGCATCAAGCTCGAAAACGTCTTCCCCATGATCCCTGCCGGAGCCGCCCTCGAAGACATGCTCACCGAGACGCCGAAGACGAAAATGGAGAAACCCACCGGTTCGACCTAACCCGTAGCCCGGACTTTCCAGTCCGGGTTTTCTGGATCGCTGAAGCGATGAAAACCAACCGCATCATCCAAGGCGACGCTCTCGCCGAGTTGAAAAAGCTCCCCGCAGCCTGCGCCCAGTCCATCATCGCCGATCCACCTTACTTTAACGTTCTCGAAGATGAAGCCTGGGATACCCAATGGAAAACAGCCGCTGATTACCTCGCCTGGTGCGAGGCGTGGGTGGCTGAATCCATGCGTATCCTTCGCGATGACGGCCTCGCTTTCATCTTCGGCCAGTTAGGAAAGCGCGAGCACACCTTCCTCCACCTCATGTCACGCCTCACCCAGCAGCACCAGTTTCACGATCTCATCATCTGGGATCGTGCTGTGGGCTATGACGAGCGTCGGGACAGCTTCACACCGCAGTACGAGATGATCCTCGTCATGCGAAAAGGCGAAAAGGTAAAGTTCAACAAGGACGCCGTGCGCATCCCCTACGATGCCAAGACCATCGAGACCTATCTCAAAGACAAACGCTACAAGGACATGGACGCCCGCCGCGCCCATCTTGAAGCAGGCAAGTTCGCCACCAACATCCTCCGCGTGCCCAGTTTGAAAGGCATCTCGAAGGAAAAGTGCGGCCACCCATCACAGAAGCCCATCGACCTCATCGAAAAGCTCATCGCCTGCTCCACGGACACCGAAGACCTCGTCATCGACCCCTTTCTCGGCAGTGGCACCACCGCTGCCGCCGCGAAGAAGCTTCAACGCAAATGGCTCGGCATCGAAAAGGACTCCAACTACATCCAGATCGCCCAAAAACGCCTCACTGCCGACTTAGACCTCTTTTCCAAATCATCATCACCCATCATCAATCCATGAGCGCCAAAATCCCCGCCACCACTGACAAGAAGCCCGCCCAGCTGGCCGATATCATCAACATCCACACGCTCAGCGTCATGGTGAACAACCAGCCCGGCGTCCTCGGCCGCATCTGCGCCGTTTTCAGCCGTCGTGGCTTCAACATCGAGTCCCTTGTCGTCTCCCAGACGCGTGATCCACGCTTCAGCCGCATGACCATCGGTATCAGCGGTCATCCCGAAGGCCTGCACCAGATCATCATGCAGGTGAACAAGCTCATCGACGTCATCCACTGCATCGAGCACACGGATCGCGACGCCGTCTCCAAGGAAATGGTCCTCATCAAAGTCGCCGCCAGCGCCGCCGACCGCACGGAGATCCTTCAGATCATCGAGCACTACGCCGGCAAAACCGTCGATCTCCAGGAAGACAGCCTCATCGCCCTCATCAGCGGCAACACCGACAAGCTCGACGCCGCCCTGCGCCTCCTCGGCAAATTCGACATCGTCGAAACCGTCCGCACCGGCAAGGTCGTCATGGCCCGCGGCCTCGCGGAGACCTAACCCGCTTCGCGGGAATGACGAAACCAGAATGGCGAATGACGAATTCCACATGCCGCGCTCTGCACACTGGAAATCATCATCCTTCGTCATTCGGCCCTCGTCATTGGTTCGTCATTCCTCATTCTGATTTCGTCATTTTCGATGCGCATCCTCCACCTCACGCCAGGTACAGGCACCTTCCATTGTGGATCGTGCCTTCGGGATCACGCCTTGATCAAGGCGCTGCGAGTGCGCGGGCATGATGCGTTGATGGCACCGCTCTACCTGCCGCTCGTCACCGACCGCGAATTCGGCACGCAGGAGCTGCCGGTGCAGATCGGTGGCATCTCGTTGTATTTGCAGCAGAAGTTCACGTGGTTTCACAAGCTGCCGACATTCGTTCACAACTGGCTCAACAAGCCCGAACGCCTTCGCAAAGCCGCGAAGCGCATGGGCATGACCAGCGCCAAATCACTCGGTGAGATGACTTTGGGCTCCCTGTTGGGCACCGAAGGCCGCCAATGGGGCGAATGGAAAAAGCTCCTCGAATGGATTCGCGGCGAAGGGAAGTTCGATGTCGTCTCGCTCTCCAACAGCCTGCTCACCGGTCTCGCGCCAGCCATCGAAAAGGAACTCGGCATCCCCGTCGTCTGTTCCCTACAGGGCGAGGACAGTTTTATCGATACGCTGCCCGATCCCTATCGTGAGCAGTGTTGGGAAGCCATGAAACGAAACGCCCGCAGCGTGCGCCGTTTCATCGCTCCGAGTGAGTTTTATGCCCGCCACATGCGCCAGCAACTCGATGCGACGGAGGGACAGATCAAAGTCCTGTTCAACGGCATCGATGCTTCCAGCTTCACCACCGCCTCGCCCGATCCGAACTGGCCCACCATCGGCTACTTTGCCCGCATGATCCATGGCAAGGGCCTCACCACGCTCATTGATGCCTACATCGCCCTCGTGAAGCGTGGCAGCGTGCCTCGTCTGAAACTCCTCATCGGCGGCGCGGCCACGCCCGTGGATGAGAAATACATCGCCGAGCAAAAAGCGAAGCTCAAAGCCGCCGGTTGTGACGCCCGTGTCGAGTGGCGACCCAATCTCGACTTCAAAGACAAGGTCCACTTCTTCCGCGATCTCACCGTCTTCAGCGTGCCCGCCACCTATGGCGAGGCCTTTGGTCTCTACGTCATCGAAGCCATCGCCAGCGGCGTTCCTGTGGTGGAACCACGTCACGGAGCCTTCCCCGAACTCATCGAAGCCACCGGCGGCGGCATCCTCTGCGAGCCCGACAACGTCGAATCCCTCGCCACCGCTCTGGAAAGCCTTCTCCTCGATGGTGAACGCTGCGATCAGCTCATCAAAACCGGCGTCGCCAACGTCCGCGCCCGTTTCAGTGCCACCAAGATGGCCGAGGACTTTGAGAGCATGCTCCGCGAGGCCATCGCCTAATTACGGCAGCCTTCCCTCGTCCACGTCGATGTAGTGAGCGATGGTCTGGATGTCATCGCGATCCCCGAGACCACCGTCCGCTTTTCGTTTCGCCAAAATGGCCGTGATGTGATCATTCCAGCCGAGTGTTGTGACGTAGTGGTTCCAGATCAGCTTCTCGTTGTCATTGAGAGGCCTGCTGCGCTCTTGGCACCATTGCAGGATTTCCTCATCCGTGCCGCCTTGAAGCACACGAGCTGTTAGTTCGGCGTAGTCGATGTGGAGAAAATCCACCAGCGCCCCATCGCTGCCTTTGCCCAGATTGGCATGCAAATCCTCCCACAGCCTGCCAGCGCCATGTAGACGAATCTTCCCGATCATACGCGGGAAGTATTTCAACCCGGCGGTTTCATCGAGAGGACTGCAAGGCAGCGTGGCGGGATCAGGTTTGGCGGACATGCGGCGCATTGGAGCCGAGCCGTTACGATTCGCAATATAATCTACTCAACCTTCAGCACGCCGTTCATCACCATCCAGTGGCCGGGGAAGGTGCAGAGATAGGGGTAATCGCCTTTCTCCTTCGGCGCGGTGAGGTGGATCACAAATTCGCCCTTCGGATTCGTCATGTCGGTGTAGGCGATCACGTCATCGCTGTCGGGGACGTAGTGCTTTTGCATGCCTTGCGGGTCGGCGATCATGAGATTGCACTTCTCGCCGAGTTTTTGCAGCGAGCCGGGCTTCGCGAGGAGCCAGTTGTGCGGCACCACGTCGGGGTTTTTGAAGACGATGCGGAGTTTTTCGCCCGCCTTGGCCAAAAGCTGCTTTTGGACGTATTGCAGGCCCAAAGCGGCTTCGATGACGATTTCGCGTCCGCCTTCACCTTTGGCCCACGGGTTCGGTTTGGTCGGTTTGGGTGCTTCGAGGCCGATTTGAGCCGCGTGGTTCGTTTTGGCGATCTTCGTGTAGCTGGGGAAGTCGGTGAAGGGCTCCGCCAAAGCATGCGCCGTCATGAAAATGTCATGCCCAGTGTTCACGCGGAGGTGAATCTGACTGGCGGTGACGATCTGCGGAATTTCGAGGAAGAGCGTTTTGCCGCCGTCGATCTTCTGCACGCTGCGCACCTCCAGCGGATCGTGGCCGGGTGTGTCGGCATACTTCACGGAATACTCGGGCGAACCGTATTGTGGCCCGTATTTGTAGTTCCAGCATTGGGCGAAGCATGTCGCGGCATCCGCGTCCTTCACAGGATGGTTGAAGTGGATGAGCACGCCGTTATCGCGAGCCTCGAAGCCAACCGGCACCGGTTTGTCGCCGCCGGTGAAGCGCACTCGCTGGAAGCAGCCATCCTTCGGCGTGTAGGTGCCCCAGCCCTGCATGCCGTTCACATAAAGATGGCCGTCCTTCGGATTGAATCGCGCACACTGCGGGCCGGAATCAAAGTTCCCGCTGATTTTGACCGCCGCCGCCTGCCAGCGAGCTTTCACCTGCTGCCGCATCATGAGCCACGCGCTGCCGCCGCCCGAGGAGAGGTGGATGAGATTGTTGTCGCCCTTCAACGCGGCCCATTTGTCGCTCGTGATGAAAACCTGACTGCTGGCGCTGTTGTCCTCGCCACGTGGCATGTACATGAGCACGGCTTCGGGTGGCTTCCCATCCTTCGGGCCGCCTGCGCCGAAATGCGCGCCCTCGTTCTTGCCAAGTTCGATCTGACAGATGGAGGTGGCAGGCGTCCAATCGCCCTCTTGAACGCTCGTCGTGACAAATCGGCCATCAGGCGAGAGACCGAGCCCGTTCGGATTGCGGAAGCCGGTGGCGAGGATTTGAAGTGATGCGGGCACTCTTGCCCGCAATGGAGCGCTTTCGGC
>JBILVU010000031.1:0-52455 GCA_044370285.1 Prosthecobacter sp. | reverse complement strand
TCGCCTTTTTCACCTGTTTCGCCGTCACGGCGGTTTTTGCGTATGACCCGCTGAAGTTGCCTGAGGCCGCTTTGACGGCTCCGCTCGACTTCACCGTGCAGGATGCGAAACGCGACCGCGCTTTGCCCATCCGCGTGTATCTGCCCGCGACGACCCAAGCTGCGCCGGTGGTGCTTTTCAGCCATGGACTCGGCGGTTCATGCCAAAACAACCCCTATCTCGGCAAGCACTGGTCCGCACGGGGCTACGCGGTCGTCTTTGTGCAGCATCCCGGCAGTGATGAATCCGTGTGGAAGGGCCAGGGACCAGCCCGCATCCCGATGGCGATGAAGCAGGCGGCCAGCGTGCAAAACTTCATCTTGCGTGCAGCGGACATCCCGGCGGTGCTGGATCAACTTACGCGATGGAATGCCGAAGAGGCGCACGCCTTGCGTGGCAGGCTCGATCTCACTCGCGTGGGCATGTCCGGCCATTCCTTCGGCGCGGTGACGACTCAGGCCGTCAGCGGACAAAGTCTGCCCGTCGGCGGCGCACGCTTCACTGATCCACGCATCAAAGCCGCCGTGGCCATGAGTCCCAGCGTGCCCGCCTCAGGCAGCGCAGAGCGTGCCTTTGGCACTGTGACGCTGCCGTGGCTGCTCATGACAGGAACAAAGGACGTCGCCCGCATCGGTGCCATGACCATCGGTGGCGATCTCGATTCGCGTCTCGGCGTCTATCCCGCGCTGCCGCCCGGCGATAAATACGAACTCGTCCTTCACGGCGCCGAGCACGGCGCCTTCGGCGAACGCGCCCTGCCGGGCGAAGGTCGCCAGCAAAACCCGAATCACCACCGCGTCATCCTCGCCCTCAGCACCGCCTTCTGGGATGCCTTTCTCCAAGGCGATGCCGAGGCGAAAAGCTGGCTGAATGGCGAAGGCGCACGCTCGGTGCTGGAGAAAGAAGACAAGTGGCAGCGGAAGTGAGCGTTCATAGCTCAAAGCTGCCATGAAACGCCTCCTCACACTCACCACCGTCTTCGCGCTGCCTTTGCTGGCACAGGAGCCTTCGCCCAAAGTCAAAGCCGAGGTCTTCGATGTCAGCGGCCATAAAGCCGTTGTCTATGCCGCGCCGAAGCTCGCCGAAGGCAAACCGTGGGTGTGGTATGCGCCGACACTGAATGGCGGTGTGTCACTGGCGGGACGACCGATGTATTTCGAGGCATTCATGAAGGCGGGCATCAGTCTTGCGGGCTTTGATCTCGGAGAGGTGCGTGGCTCACCGGCGAGTTCGGCGAAGTTCACGCTGTTTTACGACGCCATGGTGAAGCGTGGCTTTTCCGCGAAGCCGATCCTGCTGGGGCAGAGCCGCGGTGGCATGATGACGCTGGCGTGGGCGTTTCGGAATGCGGACAAGGTGAAGGCCTGGGTGGGCATCTATCCCGTCTGCAATCTGGCGAGCTGGCCGCTGAAGAACTCGAAGAAGGACACGCTCGCCGACTACGCGCTTCCGGAAGCTGAGCTCGTGGCGAGGCTGAAGGAGTTCAACCCCATCGACAATCTCGCCGGTCTTGCCGCGAACAAGGTGCCCATGTTCGCTGTGCATGGCGATAGCGATGTGGTGGTGCCGTATGATTTGAACACGCAGCTCCTCAAAGAGCGCTACGAAGCCGCTGGCGGCTCCTTCAGCGTGAAGATCGTCCCCGGCGAAGGCCACAAGGTCGGCCCCTCGTTCTTCGAATGCCAGGAACTGGTCGATTTCGTCCTCAAACACGCCAAATAAACGCCACCATGAAAACCCTGCTCGCCGCCATCTCGCTTCTTTTCGCCTTCCAAGTCTTCGCCGAGGATCATCCAAGCCTCACTGCCGTGAAAACGGCCGACAAGGCCCGCGTGGCCGCGATGCAGTCGGGTGATCGTGCGAAGCTTGATGGCATCTTTTCGGATGAACTGCGTTATGCGCACTCAAACGGCATCGTAGACACCAAGAAGTCGTTCATCGAGATCCTGGGCGCTGGGAAGACGAAGTATGTGGGCTACGACTATGAAGAGCAGAACTTCACCTTCCCCGCGCCGGGCATCGCGCTCATGAGCGGGCGTGCGCATGTGAAAGCGGAGTCGGAGGGGAAGAGCATGGATGCGGTGCTGAGCTTTCTGGCCGTGTGGCGCGAGGAGAAAGGCCAGTGGCGCTTTTTGGCGTGGCAGTCGTGCAAGCTGCCGCCGGCGGTGAAATAGCCTGCTGTTTCAGCATGAATCTTCTCCAAAAAATCAGCGCTTGGGTGGAAAAGCTTCGTTCAGGTTCACGGCTTGAGGGTTCTCTATTTTTGTTTGGAGAAGACCCGACGCTAGGTGCTTTTCAGTATTGCACTTTAACACAATCCTGGACATCGAACATTTGTGACGAGTCAGGAGAAAAGCTCATGATTCGAGGGCGTTCACGAGCACCAACGCAACAACAGAAAGGTTTGCTGGCCTTTTTTAGGCCTATGCTGCCAAGTCTAACGGCCGATACTCATTTTCGACTCGATCTCCCGCCAGAACTGCCGCGGGCAATCTTGCCCGATAGTCTCGTGCTGCGGGAAGTTAGGTTTGAGAGCAATGGCGAAGTGGAGTTGTTCTTTGACCCACCACTATCAGATGGTGCTTTTTGTGCTTGGCCCATGGCGGTTTGTAGTCCTTGTGGTGAAATTAACCGCGTGGAATGGACTACCTGATTTCCGCCTTTCTGTTTCATGCCGTACAAAGCAAGATTGATCATCTGGGAGTCACAAATGCAGGAGAAGACGCCAGTGACGAGTCTCGTTCACGGGCCTATTGAATGCCAATGAAGCCATTTCTAGCCCTAGTCTGCCTTGCCACGCTCTGCCACGCAGCGGAACCACATCTGCCGCCGGGCACGAAGGCGCTGCCATCTGCGGCGGAGAGAGGTCGCGGGCCGTTGGCGTTGGTGAATTTGAATCATCACGTGCTCGGGCATGCGCGGGTGTTTGGAGGCAAGGAGCCGGATTTGTTTGTGGCGGGGTATGGCGGGCCGCAGGCGGTGCATTTGTTCAAGTGGGTGGATACAGCGGAGAACGGTGCGCCGGTGTTTGCGGAGCCGGTGGTGGTGAAGTGCGCCTTCAAGGACAAAGGCTGCGTGTTTCAGCGGAAGGATGGCTCGATCATCGGGCTGTGGATCAGCAAGGAAGAGCTAGTGACGACGAGCTTTGATCGCGAGAAGCTAGAGCTTCGTGAGACGAAGCGCGAGAAGCGGCCGAAGGAGGTGAAGTCGCCATCGAGCCTCGGGGTGCTCATCAATGACGAGGGATATGATCTCGCGTTTGAGCTGTCGAATGGCGGAAAAGGCACAGAAGGCAGCCCGAACACGGAGGAGTGGCGGCCGTTCAACTCATCGGGGATCGCGGTAGGCGAGTTGAGGTATCGTTATCTCATCGGCTGGCCGGCGAATGGTGAGGTGAGGCAGATCACGAAGACGCGAGACGAGGTGTTTTTCTCGATGCATGGCATCACGGGCATGGATCTGGGTGCGGGGCATGAGCGGGATCTGATCACGGGCTCACGGCAGGGGAATCTGGTGTTTTATCACAACAAGGCGGCAAGCGGTTTTGATCTCGAAACGAAGCGACTCGTGGCGGGTGAGGATGGGAATGCGCTGCGGCATCCGAGCATCAATCCGAGCGTGGCAGCCTATCCGGGTGGCCTGATCGCGTGTGGTGAGGGTTCGCTGTATTTCTACCGCTTCACCGGCAAGTGGGCGAAAACGGGTGCGCCGGTGTTTGCGGAGCCGGTTTCTGTTTTGCAGGAGCACGCGGACCTCTACGCTGGCACGCTGCCATCACCGACGATGGTGGATTGGAATGGCGATGGCATCCTGGACATCCTGGCGGGCAATTCAGAGGGCTTTGTGCTCTTCTTCGAGAACATCGGCAGCAACGACGAGCCGAGGTTTCTGCCTGCGACACGCGTGCAAGCCGGTGGACGCGAGATTCAGGTGCAGGCGGGCTACTCGGGCAGTTTGCAGGGGCTGCAAGAGGCACGCTGGGGCTATCTCTCGCCCAACGCGATTGATTGGAATGGCGACGGCACGCTCGATCTCATCACGGGCGACATCACCGGCGATTACCTCATCTATCTGAATCGGGGCACCAAGACAGAGCCGAAGCTCGATGCCGCGCATCCGCTTTACTGCGATGGGATCGACCTGCATGGCATGTGGCGTTGCCGTCCGGGCCTGGCGAAAATTGGCGAGCGCATGGCGCTGGCTATCGTGGATGGCGATGATCATTTTCACCTCTACTGGCGCATCGACGACTACAACGTGGAGGACGGTGGCAAGCTCAAACTCACGGATGGCAAGCCCATCGGCACGAGCGGCGGCGTGGGTGGCATGAGTGGTCGCTGCAAGCTGGACTTGTTTGATTGGAATCGAGACGGGCATCTTGATTTCGTCATCGGCACGGGGCGTGTTGTTTCGATCCCAGATCGCGAAACGGGCTATCCGATGGCGGCTTTGGGGCAAAATCCCGTCGTGGGTGGTTTGATCGGCAGTCTCGTGGACAAAGCACTGCCAACAAAGCTCAAGAAGACCCTCGGCACGCCGCTGCTGATGCTGAACGAGGGCGACAACACCTTCGCGAGGCCGCTGGTGTTTCGCGATGAGGACGGTCACGTCATCCAGCCCGGCGGAGCGCATGAGACGGGTGCGGTGGGCACGATGCTCGGCAAAGACGGGCCGAATCTGCTGATCTGCAATGAGGCGGGGCGGATGTTCCTTTTGCCAGGGAAGAGGCTGAAGACGGAGCCGTAGCGTTTGGCAAAACTACTTGGCGAGTTTCAGCGCGGCCTGGGCGGTTTTGAGGGCGGCATCGGGGATACTGAGCGGGGTCATGTTCGCTCGCATGCGGCGGCCGGCTGCTCCGTCGTTGATGAGGATGCTCTCGACAGCGGCAGCGGTTTCTTTGGGTGAGTGGGTGCGGATACCGCAGGCACGCGAGGTGAGCATCTCCGCATTGCCTTCCTCTTGGCCGGGGACGACGTAGTCGATGACGGCGGGGATTTTCGCGGCAAGGACCTCGTGCAGGATGGCACCGCCAGCCTTGCAGATGACCACATCATGCGTGCGGAGAAACTCGGGGATGCGCGGCGTCCAGCCGATGATGTCGAGGGTGCCGGGCGGGAGGGAATCGGTGAAGCGACGCAGCACATGGTAGAGACGTGAGCCGTGCTTTCCGACTGGCAGGGTGAGCTTCACGCCGGAGAGTAGCAGTGGTCGCAGCGCCGCGAGCGTGGCGGCGACATGGCGGCCGGGTGTGGAGGGTAGGTAAAGAATGCGCTGGCAGGGCTGATGGGCATCGGGCGGCAGTTCCTCGGTGAAGGCGAGGCTCACGGGAAAGCCGGTGACGCGGATCTTTTCACGCGGCACGCCGAGCCGCTCGACGACGTGCTGTGTCTCGTCATCGGCCACACAGAAGCGATCACTCGGCTGGGTGACCCAGATGGGATGTACGCTGACGGAATCCGTGATGACGGTGACGAGCGGCGGCACATCACGCTTGGCCCGCACGGCGGCGAGCATCGCCGAATAGACAGGGTAGGTGCTGATGATGAGGCGGGGCTGCTCCTGATCGAGTTTTTGCTCCACGGCCCGGATGAGCGGGAGCTGCCAGGAGGCATCGGGGCCGGTCATCTTCGGGTTCCCCAGCATCTTGTAGGTGAGCCTCCAGGCCGCCGGGCAATGAATGATAGCCACTTGGTAAGCGGCCTTCAGGACGGTGGAGAGTCGAGGCAGCACCTCGCTGATGAGATCGGTGACCTCGATTTTTTCATCGGGATGGAGGCGTGTAAGTGCCTCCGCCACCGAGCGTGCCGCCGTGTTATGCCCGTCGCCGAAGCCTGCTGTTAGAATCCAGATCACTGAGGGCATCGCTGCCGGAGAAAATCTCCCTCACAAGCAAAAATCTCTAGAGGTAGCCGTAGTTGTTGATTATTTTGGTTTTGTTAACTAAATGGCACCAACCATGAAAAGTCGTTGCTCAACCACCAAGAGCCAGTTTTTGGCTGCCGGGATTACCTTGGCGGCCGTGACGATCATGCTCGCGCCGCTGCGTTCGGGGCCGAAGGACCTGCGCACGCAGGAGGCGTCCTTCATGCCGATCTTCTCGATTGGCGGCGTGGCGGAGACGGGGGCTTTTCACCGCTTGAGCAGTGTCCATTCGCTCGAAGCGAACGCGTTGCCTCAGGTGAAGGTGCCGACGAAGGCGAAGTGAGGTAAGAGTCGAAAAAGAGGCTTCAATTGCCGAGCGAAGCTACTTCGTCTGCTTCAGCCCGGCGGCTTTGTCGATGAGCTGGAGGAATTCGCCGCGGTAGCCGAGCTTGTCGGGGCCCTTGCCAGCGAGGGCCAGTTTGCGCACGGATTCCCAGGTGAGCGTGCCTTTGTAGCTGGAATCGCGCAGCAGGAGGCCGAAGGCGGCCACGGCGGCGCTGAACTGGAATTCGCCGCTGGCGGCTTCGAGCGTTTTTCCTTCATCGAGGACGGGAAGCTCGATCTTGGCGCTCGTGTCGCCGTCGGGCTGCTTGTAGCGGAGCTTCACGGTCATGAGTTCCTTGCTGGCGGTGGCATCCAAAGCGGTGGCGGCAGCGGGTTTGACCTCGTTGAGGTCCTTCGTGGTGGGTGAGGCAAGCGTTTGGTATTTGAGCGTATCGACGATGCGGTCCGGCTCGACGCCGGGCGGCAGATTGGCGGGCACCAGTTCGTAAAGGGCGACGACGCGATGGCCGCTGCCGATCTCGCCGGCGTCCTTGGTGTCATCATTAAAATCCTCTTTGGCGAGGAGGCGGTTTTCGTAGCCGATGAGGCGGTAGGCACGCACCTGGGCGGGATTGAACTCGATCTGCACTTTCACATCCTTGGCGATGGTGACGAGCGTACCGGCCATCTGCTCGACGAGCACTTTGCGGGCCTCGGCGAGGCCGTCGATGTAGGCGTAGTTGCCGTTGCCCTTGTCGGCGAGGGTTTCCATGGTGCGGTCCTTCAAATTGCCGCTGCCAAAGCCGAGCACGCTGAGGAAGACGCCGCTGCGGGCCTTCTCCGCGATGAATTTTTCCAGCTCGGCGGGATCGCTGATACCCACATTGAAATCGCCATCGGTGCAGAGGATGACGCGGTTGATGCCTTCTTGGATGAAACCGTCCACCGCCTGCTCGTAAGCGAGCTTCAAGCCGCCTGCGCCATTCGTGCTGCCACCTGCATTGAGCTGATCGACGGCGGCGATGATCTGCGGGCGGTTCTCACCATTTGTGGGCGGCAAAACGACCTGCGTGCCGCTGGCGTAGGTGACCATCGAGACGCGGTCGCCCTCGCCCATCTGCTCGGCGAGCATGCGCAGGCTCTGTTTCACAAGCGGGAGCTTCTGCGGATCATTCATCGAGCCGGAGACATCGACGAGGAAGACGAGGTTGCTGGCCTTGCTGCCCTTTTGGACCTGCTTCCCCTGAATGGCGATGCGTGCCAGGCGATGATGCGGCTGCCACGGACAGGCCGCCAGCTCCACCCGGGCGGCAAAAGGCTCCTTCGCGTCGGCGGCGGGGCCTTCCTCATCGCCGGGGAAGTAGTTGATCAGCTCCTCGATGCGCACCGCATCCGCTGGTGGGATCATGTTTTGATTCAGGAAGCGACGCACGTTCGCATACGACGCGGTATCGACATCAATCGAGAAGGTCGAGAGCGGCTCGCTGCACACGTCCTTGAGCTCGTTTTCGAGGATGCGGGTGTAAGATTCGTTGTTGGTCTTAGGAGGACTGAACAGCATCTTGATGGCCGCCTGAAGTCGAGGATCTTCTTTTTCGACAGGAGCAGCTGAAGGTGAATCTGCGACAACCATGCTCGAACCGTCCGAGTTCGCGATGCTTGTCCCCGAAATAGAGGTGGCGGTGGAACCAGACCTAAACACAACGGATGGCGATGTGGATGAACCGACAATTATAGAGCCACTCCCAGCGGCTGCGGACCTCGGAGAAGCTGATGGAGTTACTGGCATCTCGGCAGCAAGGACTTTGCCCGCAGCCGACTGAATACCAATAGACCCTCCACTGAGTTCAAGTCGCTTGTCTGCCTTATTCGAAGCCACGCCACCTGAACTGACCATCAAAATGCCACTATTGACGGTCGTGTCTCCAGAGTAGGAATTGGCTCCGCTAAGCGTGATGTTCGACTCGGCGGGCTTGGTCGGTGCGGCTGGGGCAGCCGCCAAGCCTGGCAGAGGTGCCCCTAACGGCTCACTCAAGGCACCAAGTAACGGCTGTGAGTTTTTTGCCAGCGGGTTTACCGGATCTGCCATCAGTCCGTTGTTCGGAAACTGCTGCCTCACTTCAGGACGCCCCACCCTGAAAAGCTTCTCCTCTTTCACCGCTTCCGCGATGATCTGTCCCTTTTCCGGCTGGAGCTGCGGATACATCCAATAACCACCCACCGCCACGCAGGCCGCTGCGGCGGCGAGCGGGCCAAAATGGGATGCAAAGCTCCAACGCACCGGTTTGGACGCGGCGGATGGCACGATGATGTTCGAGGTTGGTGGCATCGTTTGCAGCCGCGAGCGCTGCTCGGAGGTGAATGCGAGATATTCATCTCGCAGTTCGTGCGTGAGCAAATCGCAGAAGGACTTGGTTTCCTCGGCTCGGGCTTTGATCTGCGGATTCTCGCGGAGCGCGGCCTCGATCTGCTCGCTTTCCTGCGGGCTCAGCTCATTGAGTGCCCAGGCGGTGATCTGTTCGTGTTTCATAGTTTGATCCTTCATCTTTAATTTTTGATCTTTTCCGGTTCACGCAGCGGCCAGCGCCGGGCTGCGTGCCTTTCCGGGGGCGGGTTCTTCGTTTTCCATGGCCTGCCATTTCGTGCGCAGGGCGGCCACGCCGTGGTGGATGAGGTAGCCGACATTGCCGATGCTCGTTTTCATCGCGGCGCTGATCTGCTGGTAGTCCAGCCCAGCGATGAATTTGAGCCGCACGGCCTCCTGCTGGCGGGTGGGCAGGGTATCGATGAGGCGGCGGAGCGTGGTGGCGGTCTCGGCGCGATCCATTTCCTCATGGGGCGAGGGATCGGCGGACATTTCGAGGTCGAGTGTTTCAGTTTCCATGACGACGAGGCGGCGGTGTTTGCGCAGGTGGTCCAGCGCACGGTTTCGGCAGACGGTGAAGAGCCAGGGGGCCAGCCGCTCGTGATCGAGGGTGTGGAGGCACTGGCTGAGCTTCACAAACACGTCCTGCACGATGTCCCGAGCCTCCTCCAGATCGCCCGTGTAGCCGTGCGCATAGCGGATGAGGGGCCGCTCGTAGCGCTGAAGGGTTTCGAGGAAGAGGGTGTGCGGTTCAGCCATGAGTGCGTGTTCGCCGCGCATGACGAACCTCCACCGCCTATCTTGGGGTGGTTTCCATTTTTTTCATCTGACGGATCGGTCTGATCGGACCGATCTGTCCGATCGGTGTGGGGCGTGGCTCAAAGCGAGGTCGTCTTGACCTCTTCGCGAGAGCCGTGCAGCGGCTCGTCCGTGGCGAGATTGATCACAATGTCTTCGCGATCTTTCCAGGTCTCGCGATCCCAGCGATCCTTCAGCCCACGCAGGCACCAACGGGCGGTGTCACGTTGGCCGAGGAGCACGGCGACGAGGCCGTAATCGTTGCGCAGTTTCAGGCTGTGCGGCATTACCTCAATGCCACGCCGCAACACCTGGCTCGCTAGCCCTTCATCGAGGCGGGGAATGAGCCGCTCGGAGTCGCCCTGGGTCACCAGCCAGCGCAGGCAGTAGGCCGCGTTCTCAGGATGTTCGGAGGCCGCGAGTTCTTTGATCACCGCGACGGAGAGGGTGGCCCCGGCTTCCTTGTTTCGATCCAAGATGCGGCAAAGCGCCACAGGGATGTGCACATAGCCGGGGAACTTCTTCGCGCCCTCCTGGAAGGTCTTCGCGATGTCATCGAAGGCGGCACCCTGCGCCCGGTAATACTCGAGCATGCTCACATACCACTCGGCGGTGTCCCGCGAGCAATAATCGAGGATCTCCTTGGCCTTGCCGATACGGATCTGGTAAGCGCTGCGCTCGTCAGTGGGCGGGTCATCGGAGCGCTGATACGCGTGCTTCGCATACTCGATGTAGAACCGCGCCTCGGCCAGCCGGGCAAAGGTGGAGGACGGAGCCGCTTTCCGCCAACGCGTGATGCCATCACGCATCTCTTGCCACGAAGCCTCATGTTCATGCTCCCACGACTGGGGCGTCACTGCGGCCAGAGCGGTGAAGGTGGCACGCTGGCCGCCGGGCAGGCTGAGCCCAGATTTGTCGATGCTCTGCACAATGTGCTCCAGCATCGGGATATTGCCGTCCTGGATGCGAAGACGCACCATGTCTGCCATGGATCGGTACATGGCATCGCAGTCGAATTCGTCTCGCTCAGGTGGAAACTCATACTGGTCGAACTTCTTCTGGGCGAGCATCGCATACATGGCGCAGAAGTGCTCATGGTAGTGCATCTGCTTTCGCACCCAGATGGACCCGCGGTTCCGCCACAGAAGCATGGAAAAACGCAGTTTCGTGTCGATGAGGTCCAGCCCTTCCTTCGCCTGCTTCACCTGGCCGTAGTAGAGAAGGGTATAGCACTTCGCCAGCAGCACCGCTCCGGCATCGTGGTAGGATTTGTACTCGTGAGCCTTCTCCCAGGAGTGGAAGTCTTTGATCTCCGGCGACTGCTTCAAGGCGTACGGCAGCACCTGTGCCAGTGCGGCATCCATGTCCGGGATGTTTTTGAGGTTCTTCGAGTGGGCCCAATACTCCGCGGCCATCTGGAAGTCCTCCACCTTGTCCCGCGCCGCTGGATCACGCCCTTCGCGGCGCAGCATCTGCATCTTGTGCTCCGGCACAGCCTGTCCGGCGGCGATGGAAAAGGCCGTGAGGAGGGGGAAGAGAAGGCGGAAAGGCATATTATGGAAATTATATGACATTTCCATAGGCCGTCAATCTCCCGGCGGGGGGGGGAGCGGTGGAGTCATGGAGCACTGGAGTAATGGGAAAACATCACTCCACCGCTCCAGCCTACTCCGCCTTGGCCTTTCCCTTGCCTTTGCCCTTCTTCTTGCCGCCTTCGCCGGACTTCGTGTCGAGGGTGTAGGGCGGCAGTTCAAACGGCACCGGGTCCTGCGTCACGCGGGGGTCGCCCACCGCTTTGAGCTTCGCCATGATTTCAGCGGCCATTTCGGTCTTCTTCGCGGCAAAGCTGGCTTCGGCAGCGAGATTGATCGTGGCGTCCGGGTCTTTGCTGAGGTCATAAAGCTCCTCCTGCGGCCGTTTGGCAAAGGCGTAATCAAAGTGCCACTTATACTGCGAATCATTGCGGTGGGCGATGAGCCAGGCCTTCGCGGGGGAGCTGTCCATGTCGGGAAAGGCCTCGTAGGTGTTGTTTTCGAGCGCGTCCTGCGTCGGCGTGAAGCTGTCGGTGAGGTTTTTGTTGTCGCCCATCGGCATGCGCTCCGGCTTGAAGTTGTGAATGTAGAGCCAGCCGTCCTTGCGCAGTGCGCGCTGCGGATAAGGCAGGTTTCCCTCGCGGGCGATGCTCACATGGCGCTCGCGACCGGTGATGACGTAATCGCGCTCCGGCTCCACGTGGCCGCTTTTGCCGCTCTGCATGAGCGAAACGAGGCTCTTGCCGTTCACGCCGGGCGGAATGGCCGCGCCGCCGACCTCCATGAAAGTGGGCGCGAGGTCCATCAAATTGACGAAGTCCTCAATATAACGACCGCCTGGCTGTCCGGGCCAGCGGATGGCGAGCGTTACGTTCACGCCGAAGTCGTAGAGATTGCATTTGCCGCCGGGGAAGCCCGGAGCGCCGTGATCGCCGCTGATGACGATGATCGTGTTGTCGAGTTCGCCTTCTTCTTCGAGCCTTTTGACCAACACACCGACCTGCGCATCGAAAGCCTGAATTTCGCCGAGATAGCTGCCGAAGTCTTCGCGGAACTCCGGAACATCCGGCAGATGCTTCGGCAGTTTGCCCTTCAACTCATCCGGTTTGATGCCCCAAAGCGCCTCGCCGCTGCCTTTGACCCATTTGCGATGCACGTTCGTCGGTCCATGCCAGAAAAGGAACGGCGCCCCCTTGGGTCGCGCTTTGAGGAAATCGTCAAAATTGCCGCGCACTTCGGCATAGAGTTCGTTTTTCGCGTCCTCGACCGCCTTGCCCGCCGCGACCATCTTCGTGACCTCTTCGGAGAAGTTATTGAAGCGACCGCCCGCTTTCTGAAACGCGTGCGCTTGGCCACCAAAAGGCGCATCGCCCGGTTCGCCGGGGCCCCACACTTTGAAGGCCTTGCCGATGTGGTAGCCCTTGTCCTTCAGCGTGAGCGGAAAGCTCGGGATCGCCGGGTCCCATACCGCGCCGTTGAGGATGGCTGCGCGACCGCAGTTGAAGAAATAGCGGCCGGAATTCAGCGCACTGCGGCAGGGCGTGCAGCTCGGCGCATTCACATACGCACGGCTGAAAAGCGCTCCCTCACGGGCGATGCGGTCGATGTTCGGCGTTTTGACCACCTGATTCGGTGATGGGAACTTCTCATGCTTCGCGAACTCGCTCGCATACCGCCCCCAGTCATCCGCGAAGCAGAAGAGGATGTTCAAAGGCTTGTCCGCCGCGATGGCGGAGGCTGCGAAGGCAAAAAGACAGATCAGGGAGCGCATGGAGGCCCTTCAACGTCTGCGTGAAGGCCAAACCTTCGCCAATTCGCCTTCGCAAAAAATTCTGTAACCGCCCTGCCCCGCCCGTCATTCAGCCTGATGAGCGGCACACGCCGCGACAAAACAAAACTCCATTAATTCACCATCCCACCCATCCATGAAAACCATCCTTCCCCTCCTCATCCTCGGCTTCAGCCTCTCCACCGCCACAGCGCGTGATTTTGGCCGCACCTCGAGCGTCACCACGGGTCGCGGCACGGCCACACGTGCCATCAACGGCAATGTCACCAAAGGCCAGGGCGCCGCACGCAGTGCCACCACCACCGGGGCTCAGGGCAAGGCCGTCACGACCACGCAACAGGTCGTGCGCAATGCCTCCGGCAATGGCCGCACTGCCAGCGGCAGCGCCACCGGACCGCAGGGCCAGACGGCCACGACGAGCGGCTCCGTGACCCGCGTCGAAGGCGTCCGCACCGCCGTGCGCAGCGTCACCACTCCCGCTGGCGAGACGAAGTCCGTCACCAACACCACGACCACTGCGAAGAAATAATCCCTCACACCGAAACCCCACCACTCCAAATCACCATGAAACGCATTCTCACTTTCCTCGTCATCGCCGCTGGCGTCACGGGCATCGGATTCGCAGCCGCCTCATCCTCCGACACGCTGCTGCCGGAAAAACACGGCAGCGCCATTCGCGAGATCGTCCGCACTGCCGTGCGGCACGTCTTGAACTTCCGCAAGGAAACACCACTCACCGCCGAACAACGCGCCAGCGTGACGAAAATCCTCGAATCGCATCGCGACGAAATCCGAGCGCAGATGAACCAAGGCCGCGATGCCCGTCGCACCATGGCCGAGGCCGCGAAAACGGACGCGAACAGCTCCGCCACCCGCGCCGCAGCGGAAAAACTCGGTGATGTCACCCGCGACCGCGCCCTGCTGATCGCGAAGATCGGCGCGGAAGTGCGCCCCTTGCTCACCCCAGAGCAGCAGAAGCACATTGAAGCGGCTCGTGGCGAGCTCGAATCGCTCGTCGATGCCGCGCTGAATCAGATCGGTGGCTAAAATACTCCACTGATGGCAACGAGGCGGCTGAAAGCCTGCCTCGTTGCCACATTGCCGCTTCCGTGCCTAATACCATGCGCCCATGCCTGCCACGTCCCCCTTTGAACCTCCGCCGGATGACGATCTCGTCCACGTCCGGCGGGCGCAGGCAGGTGATCTCGATGCCTTTGATGAACTCGTCCGCCGCCATCAATCCATCATCACCGCCATGCTGCATCGCTTCGCGGGCAATCGCGCCGACCTCGAAGACATGGTGCAGGAAACTTTCGTTCGCGCCTGGCGCTCGCTCGGTGGCTGGAAGCCTGACAAACCCTTCGTCCACTGGCTCAAACGCATCGCGGCCAACATGGGCCTCGAATTCTGCCGCAAACATCAGCGCACGCCCTTTGCGCGACTCGTGGAGCGAGATGACGAGCATGATCCGCTCGAAAATCTGCCTCACACACCTGCGCAGCGTGATCTCGGCGAGGCGCAGTTCATTCTCTCGCATCTCCCGCCCGATGATCGTGCCCTGCTCACCCTGCTCCATCTGGAAGAAATGCCGCTCGCGGAGATCACCACGCATTTCGGCTGGAGCCGCGTGAAGGCCAAAGTAAAGGCCTTCCGCGCCCGTCAGCGTCTCAAATCCCTCCTCCATCAACATGGCTACACCCTCACCTGAACCTCAACAATCGTGGCAACGCCTCACCGCATCCGCCCGTGATGCCGCTGCGCCTGCGGACGTCGATGTGCGTGTAGCCGTGCGTGCGCAAATCAGTGCGGTGAAGCCCATGGAGGTCAAGGCGGGCATCTTTGACGATGTGCTCGCTCTTTTCAGCCAGCGCTGGCTGCAGGCTGGAGTCGCCGTCTTGGCCGCGGGAACCTTTTGGGCTTGTCGAATCGGTTTCGATGTCATCCACGAGCTAGCCGTGCTCTCACAACTGCAAGGCCCAATCATCAACGGCATCTGATTTCATCATGAATGACTCATCCTCATCTCCCAAAAGCTCGCGCTGGAAGGCCGTGCTGCTGCTCGTGCTCGTTTTTGTGCTCGGAGCTGGCTGCGGCATCGGCGGCGGCCTGTTCGTGCTGCGACGCGTCGTGCACCGTGCCATCGCCGAGCCACAGAGCGATTTCACTCCGGTGGATTTCATCGTGGCGGCTCTCGAACATGATATTTCCTCGGAACTGGAGCTCGACACTTCTCAACGCAATCAACTTCACGCCACTCTACAACTCACAGCAAGAGACATGAAGGTGTTGCGCTCAGAGATGTGGGAAAAAGTCAGCCAGAAAGCCCGCGAATCCCTCGAACGCATCGCCAGCCAGCTCCCGCCTGAAAAGGCCGCGAAGCTGCGTGAACGCGCCTCCAGCCGGCTCAAGCCCTGGGGCCTGTTGGAGTGAGCTGGCAGGAGGTGGTGGGTGGCGACGAAAAGTCAAAATCGCCGGGAATATCTTCTCCTCACTCATCTCATATCTTCGCCAAGCCGTTTGAACATCCGCTCCCGTCCCGACATCCAAAAACACCATGGTGACCCGCCTCACAGCATTGCTCCTCAGCTTCTGCATCGGTTTTCCGATGTGCTGGTGCTGCACGGGAGAAGCCCAGCGGGAAGAGCTGGCCGGTTGCTGCTCCACGGAGCATCCCGAAGGATGTTCCGCGCAGCAACCGGAAGCCCCGCCAGCCGATGGTCGCCTGCCCTGCCCGTGCTGCGAGCATCACAAAGACCCACGAGATACCGCCAAGCGCGTCCTTTTCTCCCCCAAGCCTGAAGCGGTCCCCGTCTTCCACCTCGCTGGCTGGCAGGACGGGCTGCCATTTATTCGCAACGATTTCTCGATAAGCGCCGATACGCCCCGCCGCGAACGCGGGCCACTGGCGGAGCCGCCACGGCTCTTCCTGCGTCATCGGGCGCTGCTTCTTTGAAGCATCGAAGCTTCCTCAGCCTAGTGAGGAACTGCCCGTGATCTCCTTGTCCGCCTGTGCAGGGAATCGCGTCGCCATTTTTCAGCGGGCATCTCAAATTCCAAACTCATTCAAATCCGATGAAACTGTCTCTCTCCCTTCTCGCCCTCGCTCTCCTTGCCGCCGCTGCCCCAGTGCTCGCTGCGGGTGACACCTGCAAAAAGTGCTGCGGTGATAACTGCGCCACCTGCTGCAAGGAAAAGGGCAAGGTCTGCGGCAAAGACTGCTGCAAAGCCGAAAAGTAATCGCTGAGGCCTGAACCTCCTCAAACCACACCGCCGTCCGGGAAACCGGGCGGCGGTTTTTTTGGCCACCGAAGATTCAGCCTCTACTTCGCCCCCTTCAGCAGGCTCTTCGCATGCTCCCGCGCACTCGCAGCGCTGCCACCGAGCATTCTGGCCAGCTCCTCAATGCGCTCATCATCCGCCACTTCGGCGATTTGCGACTTGGTGTGTCCGCCTTTGATCTCTTTCGTCACGACGAAATGGCTCTTCGCCAGCGAGGCCACCTGCGGGAAGTGCGTGATGGCGATCACCTGATGCGTGGCACCTAGCGCCGCCATCTTACGGCCCACGGCCTCGGCGATGTTGCCGCCGACATTGGCATCAATCTCATCAAACACGAGCAGCGGCACCGCATCCTGCTTCGCAAGGGCGCTTTTCACGGCCAGCAGCACGCGGGACATTTCCCCGCTGCTCGCCGTCATGCGCAGTGGCTTCGACGGCTCGCCCGGATTCGGTGCAAAATGGAAATCGACCTCCTCCAAGCCGCTTTTGGAAGGTTCGGAAAGGTTCGTGAGCTGCGCGGCAAAAACGCTCTGTTTGAAGCCAAGATCGGCAAGATGGCTGGCGACCTCTTTGGCGAGCTTTGGGGCCGAGTCGGCCCGTTTTTTCGAGATTTGCTTCCCGAGCTTCAAAACGTCCGCCTCGCGTTCTTGGACGAGCTTTTGCAGCTTCGCGATCTCCTCGCCGCGATTCTCAATGCGACTCAGCTTGCGCTCCGTCTCGGCCAGGAACTCCAGAATCTCGCCAATCGTGCGGCCATACTTCCGCTTCAGTTTTTGAATCGTGTCGATGCGGCTTTCGAGCCTCACAAGCTCCGCCGGATCAATCTCCAGCTCCTCCGCGTAATCCGCCACGCTGCTCTCCAGCTCCGTTAGCTCGATCTGCGCGGATTTGAAGCCCTCGAACATCTTCGCTGTGCCCGGATCGATCTTCTCCAGCTCGTGGATGCTGCGGCTGATTTCGCGCAAACCATCCACCACACTGCCCTCGCCCTCGCTGAGGCGGCTTGTGATCGCTCCGCAAAGCTCCGCCAGACGTGCGCCATTCGCCGCAATGCGATGCTTGGACTCGATCTCCTCCTCCTCGCCGTCCTTGAGGTTCGCCGAGGCGATTTCATTCGCCTGAAACTTCAGCATGTCGATCTGCTGGCTGCCCGCCCGCTCGGAATTTTCCAGATCGTCGAGTTCCGTCACGGCCGCCCGCCATTCCTTCCAGGCCGCCTCATACTTCGTGAGCGATTCCTCGATGCCCGCAAACTTGTCCAACATGTCGAGCTGCCGCTCCCGCGAGTTCAGCGACTGATGATCATGCGGCCCGTGCAGATCGACCAAAAACTCGCCGAGGCCTTTGAGCACCTGGATCGTCACCGGAGAGCAGTTCACGAACTGCTTGTTCGCCCCGCTGGTGCTGATCGTGCGCTTTACGATGAGTTCGCCCTCCTGGCACGGTTCCAGTCCCGCCTCCTCCAGCACGGCATCAATGGCCCGCGTGTCCTTCAGATGAAAACTCGCCTCCACCGTGCAGGCATCCTGCCCCGTGCGGATCAGGCCACGGTCCGCCCGTTCGCCGAGGATGAGCTTCAAAGCGCCCACGATGATGGATTTGCCCGCGCCCGTCTCGCCCGTCACACCCACCAGCCCCGCCGCGAGTTCCCAGGTCACGTCTTCGACAAGAGCAAGGTTGCGGATTTTGAGAATGGAAAGCATGCGGTGGCGGTTTGGAGTGCGCGAAGATGGGAAGTCCCCGCCGCATTTCAAGACGGGCGCAAGGTTTTCGCCACGTCAGGGTTTCAAAGAGATCTCCACCCAGCCTTCCTGCCCGTCAGGCAGCAGCCAGTAAGTGCCCTGCACCCCATCTGTGAGCATCGCTCCCGTGTGCTTCGGGTTGTTCTCCCAATAGGCGCTTGTCTTGACTTCACCGCCTTTGGCGATGTTTCTTCCTCCGCGGACATATTCCACTTCGGCCAGCCCGCCTTTGCCGTTCACCGAGTCGGTCACTTCAATTCGCAGGGTATCCGCGTTCACAGTTGGGATGACTACTTCGACGTTCCCAGCCTTCACCGCGTCCCAATCGACTTTGAGCGACTTCCGGCTCCATACCTCCCGGCCACCAGCCAGCAGGCTCAGATTGACTCTTTTGGTTCCGCGATCGCCCTTTCCGCCATTGTTCTGGTTCCAGATGACAATTTTGTCAGCTCCCACCTTCGTTTCAATCTTTTGCAACGCGGCGAGGGCATCAATTTCCTTCTGCACCGCGAGAGCTCCCTGCACGTCACCTTTGCCGCCGAGCTGCTTTTTGAGGCTTTCGAGATACTCCAGATACTTCGCATGGATAGGTGCCGTGGCCTCCTGAATCTGATTCTGGTAGCTGGCACGCACCGAGACGAGTTCCGCAGGCTCGACACCAAGAAGCCAGGCGGGCGCCACGCAGACCCATGTGAGCAGAAGTTTCTTCATCATGCTGCTGAGGCTAACGAAACGGTTAGTCACCATCAAGGCAAAACATCCGATTGCCTCACTCCCCACGCGGCGATCTTCCGCTCCAGGCCTTGAAAGCACGCGAAAAATGCGCGGCAGACTTGTAGCCGAGCTCGGCGGCCACGTTTTTCACCAGCGCATCCGGCTGGCGCAGCTTGATCGCCGCCTGCGAGAGCTTCAATCGCGTCAGGCATGCCAGCGGCGTCTCGGTGTCGTAGCGTTGAAACAGACGCGTGAAGTAGGCGGCGGAGACGTGACAGGCCTTCGCGGCCTGTTCGATGCTGTTGAGCACCGGGTAATTGCGCAGGAGATGGCCGCGACAACGCAGATATGTCGCATAAGCAGGGTCCATCTTCGTTGTCGCAGGCTGGCGACTGTCCGCGCAGAGCACCAGCGCATGCTCCAGCGCCGCGCAGGCCGTTCGCAGACCAAAACGCCCGCCGCGCAGCGCATGATCGATCACTTCTTCGAGCAGACTCACCACCCGCGAGGCATCCGCCACGCGCAGCACACTGCCCGCGCCGAGGTCAAGATCGCTCATCAAAGCAGCGGCCCGCGAGCCGGTGAAGTTGAAGAAATATTTCACCATCGGCTCCTCCGATGAACTGCGGATCACATGCGGCACGCTGGAGTCGTAAAAAAACGCATGCCCGGCCTCCACCTCGTGCTTCTGGTTTGCCAATGTGGCGCTGCCTTTGCCGCGTGAGACAAATTCAAAGGCTAGAAACGGGAAATCCTGCCGGTCCACGATGAAATCCGGTGCACACCATTCACAGCCGCCGCCCACGAGGCAGAGCGTCGTGCCATTGTGCTGCCGATCCTGCCATTCGGGCAGAAAGAAGCGCCGCGTGCGCATCACTTGCGTGGAAAAATAGTCGGCCTGGTCGGTGGCGGGCATGCGTGGAGCATGTCAGCCTCATCAAGAATCGTCAAGCCGCTGCCAAACATGGTCAGCCAAAGCCTTTTTATCTTTGATCCATCCCCTTTTATCCTTTCCGACCATGTCCCAACCCCTTCGCGGCATCATCCCGCCCCTCGTTACCCCGCTCAAAGACCGCGATACTCTCGACGTCGCCGGTTTGGAGCGTCTCATCGAGCATCTCATCAGCGGTGGCGTCAGTGGCATCTTTATTCTCGGCACCACCGGTGAAGGCCCGAGCCTCAGCTATCGTCTGCGTCGCGAATTGATCGAAAAGAGCTGCCAGCTCACGAAAGGGCGCGTTCCGGTGCTCGTCGGCATCACGGATACCGCCTTCACCGAGAGCGTGAACCTCGCCAAATACTCCGCCGAGGCCGGGGCGACGCATGTGGTGCTCGCGCCGCCGTATTATTTCCCCGCCGCGCCGCCGGAGATGCTGGAGTATGTGCAGGACCTCGTCGCCGAGATGCCGCTGCCGTTGTTTCTCTACAACATGCCCGGTTTGACGAAGGTGAGCTTTGAGCTCGACCTCGTGCGCCGCGCTTTGGACATGCCGGGCGTCTGCGGCGTCAAAGACAGCTCGTGCGACATGATCTACTTCCACCGCCTCATCGAGATCGCAAAGCAACGCGCCGACTGGAGCGTGCTCGTCGGCCCCGAGGAACTCACCGCCGAGGCCGTGCTACTCGGCGGTCATGGCGGCATCAATGGTGGGGCCAATTTGCATCCGAAACTCTACGTCGAGATGTATCAAGCCGCCGCCGCGCAGGACCTCCAGCGCACACGAGAGCTTCACGCGCAGGTCATGAAGCTCGCCGGAGCCATCTACACCGTCGGCAAGCACAAGAGCGCCATCATCAAAGGCATCAAATGCGGCCTCAGCCTCCTCGGCATCTGCGACGATCACATGGCCGAGCCCTTCCACCGTTTCCGCGATGCAGAAAGAGAGATCATTCGCGAAAGACTCGTCACACTGGGCCTGCTCAGATAGGAACAACCACGGAATACACTGAATACACGGAACTCAGAAAACTTGATCCTCCTTCCGTGTATTCAGTGTATTCCGTGGTCAAACCAGCACCTCTAAATGAATCCCAAACTCATCTATCCAGACGAAAGCTTCGCCATCCGTGGAGCACTATTTGAAGTCTATAAGAACAAGGGGGCAGGCTTTTTGGAGCCCGTTTATCAGGAGTGTCTCGAAATCGAGTTTCGCCGCAGCGGCGTGCCCGCCATCGCGCAACCGCGCCTCCAACTCGACTACAAAGGCACCCAGCTCAAAAGCGAATACATCCCCGACTTCATCTGCTACGACAAAATCATCATCGAGATCAAAGCCGTGAAGGAGTTGACGGACGCCCATCGTGCCCAGGTGCAGAATTACCTCAAGGCCACCGGCTTCAAGCTCGCCTTCCTCGTCAATTTCTGCCACCACCCGCTCATTGAGATCGAGCGCATCGTCCTCTGAGGTATTAACCATGGAATACACTGAATACACGGAAACCAACCAAACCTAGCCATTCGCCCATCATGAAACTCACCCATCTGATCCTTCCGTGTATTCTGTGTATTCCGTGGTTAAATCTTTTCGCCCATCCAGCCATCCTCACCACGGAGTACATTTACGACACCGGCCCTTACCCGCAGATTCACGCCACCACCATCGTCGAAATGCCCACGGGGCTCGTCACGGCCTGGTTTGGCGGCACGGCGGAACGCAATCCCGATGTGTGCATCTGGGTATCGCGTCAGCTTTCCGATGGCAAATGGACCGAAGGCGTCGAAACAGCCAATGGCGTGCAAGCCGACGGTTCGCGTCATCCCACATGGAATCCCGTGCTGTTTCAGCCGAAGGACGCACCACTCATGCTCTTCTACAAAGTCGGACCATCGCCGAGCACCTGGTGGGGTGAGCTCAAAACCTCGACCGATGGCGGCAAAACCTGGTCCGTCGCTCAAAAGCTGCCAAAAGGCATCTTCGGCCCCATCAAGAACAAGCCCGTGCAACTCGCGAATGGCGACATCCTCTGCCCCACGAGCAATGAGACCGACACCAAGCCCAGCGCCTGGGCCATCTACTTCGAGCGCACCGCCGATCTCGGCAAGACTTGGACACGCACGGAGCTGTTGCACGATGGTTTGAAGATCGGAGCCATCCAGCCGAGCATCCTCTTCCTCGGTGGCGATAAACTTCAAGCCGTGGGCCGCTCGAAGCAGGGCAAAGTCTTCCAAATCACCTCCGACGACGCCGGCAAGACCTGGGGCGAGATTTCACTCACCGACCTGCCAAACCCCAACTCCGGCACCGACGCCGTCACACTCGCCGACGGACGTCATCTGCTCATCTACAACCACACCGCCAAAGGCCGCAGCCCGCTGAACCTCGCCGTGAGCAAGGACGGCAAGACCTGGGAAGCCGCGCTGGTCTTTGAAGACGAGCCAAAGAAGGAGTTCAGCTATCCCGCCATCATTCAGACCAAGGACGGCCTCGTCCACATCACCTACACCTGGCAGCGCAAGAAGGTGAAACATGTCGTCGTCGATCCCGCCAAGCTCACCACCAAGCCCATGACGAACGGCCAATGGCCTCAGTGAGACGTTTCAGCCATGAAACTGCTTCTCTGCGTTGTACTCGCTGCGTCCGCTTTCGCCGCCTCGGCGGATTCCCAGTCCCCCATCATGCTCTCAGGCCCATGGCTGCCGGAAGATTCGCATCAGCTCGATTTCGCCTCACTGCCACGCGTTCCCAGCGAGCACGTCATCATCAATGATGTGCATGTCAAAGGCAGTTCGTCCGCCAAGCTCGACAAAAAGTCCGGCGATGTGAATCAGCACAACTACCTAGCGCATCACGATGGCCAATTTTGGGCCATGTGGAGCGATGGGCCGGGTATCGAGGATCGCGTTGGCCAGCGCGTGAAGTTTGCGACGAGTCCTGATGGCCTGAAATGGGACGCGCCGAAGTTCCTGACGCCGACCCCGCCAAACTCCGGCCCCGATTCGCCGCACTACGGCACGCGCACCGACAAAGGCATGCGCTGGATCTCGCGCGGCTTCTGGAAGCGCGATGGTGAACTGCTGGCGCTCGCCTCGCTCGATGAAGCGGCGGGCTTTTTTGGCCCTAGCCTCGAATTGCATGCCTTTCGCCTTCAAAGCGATGGCTCTTGGTCAGATGCCGGCGTTGTGTTCGACGACACCATCAACAACTTCCCGCCAATGAAGCTGCGCACGGGCGACTGGATGATGTCGCGCCGCCAGCACGACTACAAAACCAGCGGCGTGCATTTCCTCGTCGGCGGTGTGAAGTCGCTCAGCGACTGGCAGTCCTTCCCCGTGCTCGGCAGTGCCTCCGAGTTGAAGGCTGAGGAGCCTGATTGGTGGATCTTGCCCGACAACACGCTTGCTGCCGTCTTCCGCGACAACCGCCGCAGCGGCTTCCTCTACCGCGCCTTCTCAAGCGACGATGGTCGCACCTGGAGCAAGCCGGTGAAGACCAACTTCCCCGACGCCACCTCGAAAATCAGTGGCCTGCGCCTCCACGATGGCCGCTACCTTCTCGTCTCGAATCCGAACCCGAAGAAGCGCGATCCGCTCACGCTCTCGATCAGCGATGACGGCCTCGTCTTCACCAAGATGCTCTTCCTCGTCGGCGGCCGTCACATCGACTACCCGCACGTCATCGAGCACGGTGATGGTTTGTTGATCGCTTTTGCAGGTGGCAAGCAAAGCGTCGAAGTGTTGAAAGTGAAGCTCAGCGATGTGGATGCCATCAAGATGCCGCAGAAGCCGGTCGTGAAGTAGCTCGATTGACAAAGGTAGGCTTGGTAAATACTGAGGTGTTGGAGCTCACTTCACCAACGCATTAACGCCACTCATGGGATCGCGTGTCACCGCTTCCCAGGCGATCTCTTGAAGCAGGCGATTGAGCTTCTCATCCCACTGCGGCTTCAGTTTCTTGCTGCGGATGAAGTCACGCGCCAAGGGCAAGCCTACGGGCGAGCATTGGTAGATGATAGCGAAGTGGCAGTAGGCGGAGAGGATTTGCAGCGGATGCGTCGGATGTCCCCAAGTGTCATAAAAGAGGTCTGATTGCGCTTTGAGGCTGGGCACCTGGCCTGCGATGATTTTCTCGCGCAGCATCCAGGCGGCCTGCCCGACGGGCACGGTGACGATCACATCCTTGCCGAGCTGCTTGTTGATGGCTCGCACGTAGTCATCGACGTCCCGGTCATAGCGATCCTGATGCTTCTTTATTTCGGCAAGCACGGTGGCGTTGTGATCGACCTTCTTGCGTGTGTCCAACGGGTTAATCGGCTCATAGGTGTCATTGGGCAGCCAGAACTTCTGCAGGGTGATGCGGAGGTTCGGATTGTGATCGAGAGCCAGCTTCGCGAACTTGGCGATGCCCTCATCCGGCAGCCAGATGGGCGAAAGCGTCAGCACATCGACCTTGCCTTCCTGCAGAGCCTTTTTGGCCTGATGCTTCTCATCTTCGAGGTCCCAATGCTGAATCACTCGCGAGCCACCAATGCTGGAAAGCCCGACCGACACATGATCTTTGATGCCCGCATCCAAAGCCGCCTCCGCCACCTGCCGATACACAAAGGCATGGAAGCTGTGAGCGCAGGTGAACATGCGAATGCCCGCTGGCGGTGAGTCCGCGGCGATGGAGCTAAACGCGGCACCTTGGATCAGGGCGAGTAGAACGAGTTGTTTGAGATTCATCGAGGACAAGGAACTTGGGTCATGTATTCGCGAGGCAGCACTTACTTCTTCGTCCAGCGCGGCACGACGGTCTTCACATACTCACTCTGCCACGCGGCGATTTCTTCACGGGTAATTGCAGGCGCGTTGGGACCGCTGATTTGAGCCTTCACATGGCGGATGATGATGCCATGCGGATCAGGAGTGCTCGCGGCAGAGCGAATGCGGACATAACTGACGCCATTGAGCGTGCGCGAGTGCATCGGGAGGGTGGAGATGAGTTTGTCGTCGAGACGATACTCGCACTCGCCGCGTCCGAGGTCCCAGCGCAGTGAAAGGGCGTGCCAGGTGTCCGCTTTGGCATTTTCAGCACTGATGCGGGCCTGAAACAGGGCGGCGTCTTCGCCGAGAGTGTTCGAGGGATCGAAGAAGCGGTCGTTGAGAGAGAAGATCGCACCTTGCGAGCCTGTGGGCAGGCGAATTCGGGCGGTGAGTTCGCCGCGCCAGCCGTTGGGGAAGTTCCAGACAGCGGTATCGGGTTCGCTGGGGGCGTTGGCTTCATCGGACGAGGCGACATGGCGGACATGCAGGCTGCGGGTGTCTTTTTCGCCGGGTGTTTCGATGAGGGCGCAGCCGACGCGTCGCGCACGCCACCAGCGCTTCGCGGGGCCGATGTGCTGATACACGGCCCATTGCGCGAGACCGTCGCTAAAGTCGGTTTCGGCACTCGTGGCAGCGATCCAATCAGGATCGACGAGGATGGGATTGCGTCCGCCTTTGCCCTGACCGGCGAGGACGATGATTTGCCCCTCTTCGGTGAATGTAGCGAGCGGATAAGCCGTGCCACGATCACCGGAGGCGGCGGGATTGTCGTTGCGACGATGATCGAGGTAGATCTCGCGAAATCCCTGCCAAGTGCGGCCATCATCACTCGAAATGGCCATGTGCAACGCATCGCGACCGCCATAGACACCGACACCTTCGTGCTTCGGTGGCAGTTCGCAGTTGTTCCAGGTCAAAACGAGGCGGCCATCGCGATGACGGAGCAGATTCGCAGGCCCGGTCGAAGTGCGGAAACGTGTGGGAGCAGCGGCGGACCATGTGGTGCCGTTGTCTTTGGAGATCGACTCGTAAAGGCAACCTGCCTGAGTGCGCATGAGCATCCAGATCGAGCCATCGCGGAGTTCTTCAAAGCAGGGTTCGCAGGCTCCTTCGTTCGAGCCGTTGTAGCCTTCGTAGCATGGCGAGGTGAGTTTTGAGGCACTGAGCTGCCAACTCACGCCGCCGTCGTCGGAGTATTCGATCACGGTCTCATGGCGACCGGTGGGCGGCACGGCCTTTCCAAAAGGACGATAGCTTCCATGCGGCACCAGCAGGCGCCCGCTCGCGAGCCGCTGATACTCCATCTGCGAGCCATTGTAGCCGCGCCAGGTGCGCATCGGCTCCAAAACCTCCATCGCATTCCCCTGCCGATACCACACATCCAAATACAACGGCAGGCCGATGCGAGCCGCGTCTTCTTTGCTGTGGCGTTCCGACTTCACCACGATGCTGCGCACCGTGCCATCGGCGGCGAGCAAGGTCTGCGCGTTGTTGAGGATGCCGCTTTCGATCAGTGGCTTCGACGTGGCGATGCTCTCAGGCAAAGCAGGCCGCAGGGTGTGCTTCACGCCCTGCGCGTCCGGCAGACTCAGCGGCTCCGCGCTGGGCGCGTAGGGGTTGTAGAAGCAAAAGCTGCCGTCCTCGCGGCGCAGGATGGCATAGCCTGAACGCGTGCCGCTTGGCGCGGTGGCATCGTGACCGGCATCTTCGAGAAAAAGCATGCGTGGAGGCTCAGCGGCTCCGGAAACGCTGCAGCACAGGCAAAACGCCAGCGTGGCGCATGGAAGGAAGGGATTCATGTTTGGGATTCTTCCGATGAACGCGATGTCAGGCTGATGTTTGTGCTTCGCTGACCGACTTTGTTCTCAATTGCTTCCAGCACCTTGGGTTTGATGTCGCCGAGGCGTTGGTTTTGTGGGGTGGTGAGTGGGTTTTCGGGTTCCACGCTTGAGCGAAGCTCGCGGAGCTGGCCAAGCTGGCGTGCGAGATTGTAGTGGGGATTTTGGCGAAGGCTGGCTTCTAAGGCGGCGAGGCATGATTCGTCCACGGGGCGGTCCACGACGAGGTCGTAGCCGGTTTGGCCTAGGTGCTGGGTTGGCCTCAAAAAGGCCTTCAGCGGCCGATTTTTGCCATGAGGCCATTGGGCGGCGAAGACTTGGGCGATGAAGAGTTCGGAGAGTTTTTCGCCGCAGAGATCGCTGACGTTGCCGATGCGTCCGAGGAAGCGCAGGAGCGGTGTGCGCTGGCTATGGCCGGTGCATTCCACTCTGTCGCCGAGGCGGTATCTCCAGAGGCCGCCGCCATTGGTGACGATGACTTCGTAGGCTTTGCCTGTCTCCAATTCATGGGCGGCGATCACGTCGCCCTGCTCGGAAAGGAACTCGAAGTAGTGCGAGCAGATCGCCAGTGGGTAAACGCCGCGCCAGGGGATGGTGACGACGGCTTCAGTGGCGAGCAGCCCTTTGGCCTGAACGCGACATCGTGGAAACTCTGCCTCCAAAGCACGCAGCCCCGGCTCGGCGGCGAGGTCTCCCCAACAACTGATCACTCGCAGTGAAGGCCACCAGGAGGCGGGTGAACGGGGGCCGATGCATCGCAGCTCGGCAGCTCGGCCAGGAGGCAGTGTGGAGAGTATTTCGTTCCAGTTTTGTTCGGCGGAGCGCAGAAGGAGATCGAGAAAGGAAGGATGCCATACAGAGATGAGGCGCAGATCACGCCGCGCCAACAGGCAGGTCGCCGTGCGTCGCCAGAAGGTGTCGATGTCACGCTCGTGTCGCAGATCCGCCGGTGCCGCCATCACGAGTCGAGCCAGACGGGCCTTCCATCCGCCGAGGTAGTCCGCGTCGTCCGCGAAACCGACGCGGAGTGCGCCCGTTTCATCGGCATCTTCGGCTGCGAGTGGTGAGATGGACCAGTAGGCGGGACCTGTCAAAAGGCCGGGTTCTGCGCGAGTGAGGTCCGTCATCCAAGCACCCACGGCCTGTGCGAAGGCATGATGCAGCGTGTGTGTAAAGGGGATGAGTTTCCGCGCACCAGAAGAACCACTGGTGGGTGCGAGATGAGTCACTGGGGCCATGCTCAGCACGGCTTTTTCACCTTTGCGCAGGCGGTCGATCCAGGGTGAAAAGGCATTCCAGTCCCGCAGGGGCACGGCACGCGTGAAGTCGCGAGCATCGCGGATGGTGGAAAAACCGTGCTCACGACCAAAGGAGCTGTTCGCATCCTCCAGCAGGCGTTTTTTCAACCAAGCGGCCTGGGCCTGCTGCGGGTCATGCAACGCGGCGGCGAAACGTGCAGCAGAGACGAGGTTTCCAGCGGCCCACAAGCCTTGTGCGATGACGGTGGCCGGATTCATACGGGCAAATCACGGGTCATGCGTCGGCCTGCGGCGGTGAGGTTGTCATCGCAGATTTCCGTGAGGCAGACGAGTTCATCACCTGCGTGCCATCCGGGATTGCGCTGAAGAAAAAAGGCGATGTGAGCATCTTCGGCACGTCCAGCGGGCACCACGGCCAGAGGTCCGCGCAGCCGGTGCGGTGTCTGAAAACGCACGACACTGGCCTGCGCATCGAAACAGTCGCCAAAACGCCTGCGGGAGATCTCATCACGCAGGCGGCGGATGTCTTCCGGCATGGGCGAGTCATGGCGCGGCCAGAAATGCCGCCAGAAGACGGGCAGGAAACGATACGTGCGGAATCCGGAGGAGAGCAGCAGCCAAAAGCACCGCCCTGATGGCATGGCCGCGACGACCTTCTTCACCATGGCGATCCATGCGCGAGCCAGCACGGGCGAGCCCCAGCAGTCGGGAGACATGATCGTATCGCCCGAATAGAGCAAATTGAGCCATTCACCATCGAACTGCTCGCGGCAGGCGAGCAGGGTGGAGAATCCGGCGAGCCGTCCTGAACGCCACACGCGCAGCACATCGGTTTTTTCCTTCAGATCCTTCTCAAACTGCTCCACTGCTACGCCGTCGAAATGTCGTTCGAGCAAGGCACGCATGTCCGCGATGTCGGCAGAGGTCAAATCTGCCAGCCGTGAGTGAGTGGTCTGTTCGAGGGTGTGGGTAGAGTCCGGCATCAGCCTGAGATAAGGTCAAAGAGTGGCGCATTCTGGCCGGAAAACACCGGAGAATGGCGTCTGCCATCTCGCGGGGAATCCGCCCCCTTCCACCGCATATAAAATGGTGCGGTAGCTGATGCCAGGGCTTCTCATCCGGTGCGTTTTCCACAAGGCATCCTCGGCATCGAGGCCCAGCGCCAGCCAGTCGATCCGACGCTGCCGTGCGAGAGATTCCAATTGCTGCCACAGCTCCGGCAAGGCGCTCGGCTCACTTTCGGCGATGGCAAATGGAAACACCGATGCCAGTGAGAGTCTGCCGCCTTCACGAGGAAGACCGGGCAAACCCAGGCTGGCTGCGCCGATGCTGATGCAGGGTCGCAAAAGCCGCAGCCATGCCGGATAGCCATGCACCACGACTTGTTTCCATGCGGATTGATCCCACACGCCCGCCGCTGCGACGATGCGGCCTTTGCGCCTCACGACGCAGCAATCCTGCTCCGTGAAGCCGCTGCGTGCGAGTGCGCTCCACCGCTGCGCATCCCATGTCAGTGCGAGTTCATATCTCGAGGCTTCGCGATTGAGGAAATCGGTCAGTTCCGTGCATGACTCAGGCTTTTCCACGGCGGTGAGAGCACCGCGACGGGGCATGGGGAGCACGCGGGTGAGGTAGTGTGCCATCGGCGTGTATCTTGGCAGAGCGCTTGCTCGGCTTTCCAAAACTCGACGTGCTCGCGTGTTCTCCGCGTCCATGCTGGTGAACCAACCGACTGCCTCGGAATGCTTCAAGCATTCCGCCAGCTCGCGGTATCCCTGCCGCAGCACGCTCATGGAGCCACGCGTGCGATGAGCCATGCGCAGACCATGCAGATAGCCCACGGTTGTCTCTGTGCCGTTCATCCAGACTTTGCGCTCCGACCATGAGCCTACGCTGATCAGCCGACCATCACGCCGAGCGAGCAGGGTTTGCTCCGCGAGTCCTGCTGGAGCTGGGCAGGCGAAAAAAGAAGGCTCGCGTGCAAAGCCGATCTTGAGTGCACCGGCCATCGGCACGCTGCACAGCAAGGCACGGATGTCTGCATCATCCTCAGCGGTGGCACGGGAAAACTCCGCGCGACTCAGTGGGCAGGCAGGAAGGATCCGGTCCATGATTCATCTCCGAGAGGGTAATCATCGCGCAGGCTCACATCACCACGGTGCATGGCGTTGATGAGGTAAAAGTTTCGCCACATGAAGCCATCTGCACGGTTCACCGGATCGAAGCCGCGTTGCAGAATGCTCTTCCATGAGTAAAAACGCCGCCGCGCCTCGATACACTGCCGTCGCAGCTCTTCCGGCTCCATGCCCAGCGGTTGAAAAGGGATCAGGTTGTAGGTGTAGGATGCATCCAGCCACCAGGCGTCGTACAATAGGCGGCCTTCATCACGCAGCCGGGCATACAAAGGCGTGCCTGGAAAGGGTGTGAGATGATTGAAGGCCGCAATGTAAAAGCCGTGATCCTGAGCGAACTCGACCGTTGGAGCAAAGCTCGCCGCTGAGTCCCCATCGTATCCGAACACGAAGGTGCCATACACGCGAATCTTGTGCCGGCGCAGGTTTGCCAGCGCCTTCTCAAAACCGCCACGCGAGAGATTGAAGGTCTTATTCATCGCCGCGAGGTTTGCCGGATTCAGGCTCTCGAATCCGATCAAGACACCCTGGCAACCGCTGCGCACCATGAGATCGAGGAATTCTTCATCATGCGCAGCATTGATGCTGGCCTGACTCACCCAGCGCAGCTTCAGCGGGATCAGGGCACGCAGGAAGTCTTTCGCCTGCGCGATGTTCGAGGTGATGTTGTCATCCACGAAGAAGATCAGCTTCCGCGTGTCTTTGATGGCCCGCAGTTCGGAAAGGATGGCATCCACCGGACGCCGCGTCTGGCTGGCATTAAAGACCGTCTGCACCGCGCAAAAATCGCATCGGAAATGACATCCTCGCCCTGCCTCCACGAGACCGACGGAGAGGTATCGCTTGCCAAGGAAGATCGAGCGGTCCGGCATCATTTTCACCAGCGAGGGCCTCGCAGCAGAGCGGTAAAATTTCTCCAGCTTCCCATGCCGGAAATCATCCAGTAGCCTTGGCCAGGATTCCTCCGCCTCGCCGATGACCACAGCCTCCGCGTGCTGCGCCACCTCATCCGGACAGAGGCTGGGATGAAAGCCACCCATGACCACTGGCACGCCACGCGCACGGTAGCTGCTGGCGATCTGGTAGGCCCGCCGTGCAGTATAAGTCTCCACGCTAATGGCCACTAAATCCGTCGCCTCGTCATAGGGTATCTCCTCCATCCGATCATCGTAAAAACGGATGCTCACATCCTTTGGAGTGAGACCCGCGAGTGTGGCGGCAGGCAGCGGCTCCATCTGCCAGGTGCGCACGTAGGAGCGATCGCCAGCACGGCGGCCCACGCATGGGTGGATGATCGTCAGGCGCATGGGCGGGCTTTGTTCTTTATGGCTTCCTGAGCCGCATCCGCCCCCGCTTTGGGCGCACGACCGATGATCCAGTCACAGTTGTAATAGCGGGAGAGGTTATGCGCATAGAAGCGGTAGCCGAGATTCGTGCCGATGCGCACCGCGAGTGGCGCTGGCGAGTGACGGATGCGGCGAAGGATCGAACGGAAGCTGTAGGCGTGCTTCCATGCGGACTCGATGCCTTCCTGCAGCTCACGCACGCTCATGCGCTTCGGTTGGAAGACCACATGCTGGCCGTCGTAAAGCTCCCAATCACGGGTGAGGATGCGCCCCTCGGCCTCCAGGCGCAGATAGAGCGGCGTGTTGGGAAATGGCGTCACTACCGCGAAACGCGGCAGGTCCACCTTTGCCTCCACCGCGAACTCCGCCGTGCGCATGAAGACATCCGGGTCATCATCATCCAGCCCGAACACAAAACAGCCCTGGAGAGCGATGCCATGATCGTGCAGACGCCGCACCACAGCGGCGAACTTCTCCGGCGTGTTGAAGCCCTTGCCGCTCTGCTTCAAATTCGTCGTGGAGATGGACTCCAGCCCCATCAGCAGCCCCCGACACCCGCTGCGCTGCGCCAAGCCCAGCAGTTCGTCATCATCCGCTAGGATCACCGTGCTCAGCCCATACCAGTGCAGCCGCAGCGGGATCAGCGCGGTGAAAAGCTCCTTCGCATAGCCGCGGTGGGAGATCAGGTTCAGATCGATGAAAATGATCCGCCGTGCTCCACGCGCCGTGATGTCCGCGATCACCTCAGCTACAGGCTTTTGAAAAGGCTTCCGACCCCAGGCGGTCGGCACCACGCAGAAGTCACAGTTGTGAATGCAGGCTCGTGTCGCCTCAAAGACATCGCTGGTGATGTAATGACGGGAAGGAAGCAAATCACGTCTCGGGAAAGGCCGCCCGCCGATGTTCAGGTCCGCTGCCTGTTGATACGACGGCTTCATTTCTCCCGCCGCAAAGTCCCTGAGCAATTGCGGCCAAGTATCCTCCGCATAACCGATGACGATGGCATCCGCATGTGGACGAGCATCCTCAGGGATCAGGGTCACGTGCGGGCCACCCAGCACCACGGTGATGCCGCGTGCCCTGAATTTTCCGGCCAGTTCATACGCCCTTTTTGCCGTGCCCGTGATCACCGTGATGCCCACCAGATCAGCTTCCAGATCATCAGGCACATCCTGAATGCCTTCATCGATCAAAGTGAGGTCAGAGGGGAAATCCTCTGGCACGAGCGCCGCCAGCGTGGTGAGCGTGAGCGGTTGGTAGCGCAGCGATTTTTTGAAAATGCCCTTCCTGTGCCGGTAGAGCGGACCTTTTGGAGAAATCAGCGCGATGCGCCATCTCGGCTGCCGCGTGTCGTTCGATCCAAGTTCAGCGTGGGGAGCAATCATGAGAGTGTGGCGTTCATTTTCACTTCATCAGGCTGCCCGCAAGGTCGAAGCACACCCAGTGGAGCTAAACTCAGCCCGCGCAGACGACGGAAGAAGCCCAACAGAAAGTCATGATACGATGGGGCATACAAAGCACGCGGCAGCCGCCCCCAGACCAGACGATGCGCCCGCTCTAGATGATAGCTGGGCACCTGCGGGAAGAGGTGATGCTCCAGATGATAGTTCTCATGCAGGAAGAGGAATCGCACCAGCGCATTACTCCGAATCGTGCGGCTGGAAAGATAGATGTCCTCGATGTCTCCCAGTGCATGGGACGCAAGACCGCGAACATTGGTCAGCACCATCATCACCAGCGATGGCGCGATCCAATACGTCAGCCACACCTGTGCGGGAAAGGTCTGCACCAGCCACAGCACCCATGCGGCGATCAAGGTCAGCTCAAAAACGATCAGCGCACGCGTTCTCCATGAAGCACCGAGCATTCCCAGTACCGGGATCAACAGGATGTAGAGCACGCTGCCCAGCATGAGCTGCAGCAGATAAGCGAACCACACGAGCACCGGCCTCCCCAGATGCTGGCGATACGTTCCAAAGTCCGCCTTTCGGCCAAACTCGAAATGGTGGTCCGTGTGTGTCTTCCGATATGCGGAAGCAGAAACCAGCAGTGGCAGTCCGCATAAAAAGCTCCAGAAGCGGTTCGCCTAGACGTCACGAGCTAGCAGCCCATGCAGCCCGTCGTGAATCAGAATGCCCAGCGTGTTCATGGCAACCCCCATCACCAGTATCCCCATTGCCAGCACCCACCATCGCCCGTCCGCTGTATCCGCCAGCCATGCCCCGGCCAGGTACAGCATGATAAAAGGGGCCACCTCAGCGATGCGCCGCGCATGAGAAATTTGGTGGCATGCCTCGATCTCCGCTTCGATCCCGGCCAGAGCCGACGGATCCATTCGCCGAGATTTCGCCATGCCTTCGCGCACGCTGTTGTGTTGTTGAGGACTCACCGTTTTTCCTCGGAATTGCCGCTGGAGGGTCTCGTCCATATCATGACACCCAAAATCAACGCCAGACTGACCATCGCGAACACACTGCGACCGCGTGTCACGCCGAACGTCTGCTCGATGGTGGTGAGGAACAGCAGTTTGTTCATCAAACGAATGCCAAACAGAACTAGCGCCGGAGCCAGCAGCGCACGCAACTTCACCGGCCTCCAGCACAGCAAGGCCAGCATCACCCCGAAGGCTAGGATATAAGCGGCCACAAATCTGCCGATCAACAGCAGCCGAGGATCGAATTCCAGCTCCATGCCCAGGAACAGCGCCGCCGTCCGCCCCATCGCCCCCCTCCGGCAGCACCAGCAAAGCCGCGCCAAGCACCAGATGATACAACGCCGCTATGCCAGTGGTCAGTCGGAAGAGTTTTTGTTTCACGAATTGAACTCTACGGCTCCGATGCATTGAGGCAAGGGTGGAAAAACACGGCCCTTGCCGGCGATCCGTGTCATACCAGTCATCTCCATGAAAAATCTCCTCCTGATGTTCTTTGGCGGCTTATCCATCGTTACCATGGCCACCGCTCAAACTGACATGAATCACACCACCGCCCTCTCCGCCTACGTCGAGACTCTCAACACGCATTCGTGGGATCGAATCGCCCCGCATGTAGCGGAAGATGCCGTGTTCATTTTCACGGAGGACACCTTTGTCGGCAAAGCGGCGGCGAAGGGGGCATTCGAGAAGACTTTCAAGCTGATCGAAAACGAGGCCTTTAGTCTTCACGACATCGTCTGGACCGTCGTCACCGAAGATGTGGCCGCCTGCCGCTACGAGTTTCGCTGGAAGGGCCTCATCAGCGGTCAAGAATCCTCCGGAGGCGGTCGTGGCACCAGCATTCTACGAAATGTCGATGGCCGCTGGCTCATCGCGCATGAGCATCTGGGGCCTTATCCTCGAAAGTCATGAAAACACTGTTCAGTCTCTTTCTCGGCATTCTTTTCTGCGGTCAGGCCGCCGGGCTTGATCCATTCTTTCCACCGGACCAGTGGGAAGCCTACCGGCAACGTATTCTGAAGGAACGTGCGCACGAAAAGCCTGCGTGGGAACGTCCCAAACCCGGAACGAGTCCGGTGGTCGCTATCCAAACGCTCATTCTTCCAGAGTTTGCTGTCGAGAATGGCTCGGTGGAAACCGCCTTCGATGCCTGGCAGAGTGCCTGTCGAAAGGGTGGCGTGAATGTGCAAGTTTACCTCGAGCCAGCCACGCTTATCAACCGGCCGACGATCACCCATACGGCCAAGGGAGAGACTGCGGCAAAGGCGTTGTCGTATCTGGAAAATCTGAGCCTCGCACGCGTGCGATTGGTCCAGGATGTCTTCCTCTTGGGAACACTCGACGATCTCGATCCTCACTCGCTGCATTTTCGCGTGTGGCTGCTGAGCGAGCCTGTGGAAGAGCTTTTGAGCGTGAAGCAGCCCAGACAGCCAGGGGAAGGCAAATGGACGGCTGCCGAAGACCACCTCAGGGCACTCGGGGCGGCCTTTCCGCATGGAACGTATGCCGATTACCATTCGGAGTTGCGAGCACTGGTCGTGATCAACACCAAGGTGACCCTTGATGCGATCTCGGAACTGATCATGGAAACCCAAGACCAAGCACTCATCCGAGAGTTTATGGACAGGGGCCTAGTTCAAATGGAGGGCTATAGCTTGGAGGTCCGTGGCCTGCGGCTCAATCGGGAGAATGCCGCCAAGATCGGTGCGCGATTGCAGGATGGAAAAGGCAGATTGGTCCCATTTGCTGCCAGCACCAAGACGTGGGCTGAGTCCCGCGGCCTTGTGATACCATCGGGTGGTGGTGCCTGGCTTGATCGCGAGTCATCCACACTTTGGCTTCGAAGCCGTCCTGAAGCGCTCAACGAGTTTTCTCAGAAGCTCGAGCAAGCTCAGAAAGCCGCAGACATGCCCTAGACGGAAACCTTGCCTCACAATCTTCGATCCTGCGGAAAGCCCGTGAGAAGCATTCAATTCTGACGTTTGCAGGTTCCTCGCCATGAAAATCCCTCAAGTGTCCACCAGCCCCTCCCGTCGTCGATTCGTCCAAAACACCGTCGCAGCGGGTTTGAGCTTCAATTTTCTTCCGGCCTACCTGACCAGCGCACGCGCGGCGGACAATCCGAAGCTTCCGCCGAGCCGACGGATCAATCTGGGCTGCATCGGCATCGGTGGACGCGCTGGCAGTGTCATTCCGGGGCTCACGGCGGGTGGCATCGCCACGCCGGTGGCTTTCACGGATGTGGATTTCGTCACGGCGAAAGGCTTGGAGAAGAACCTGACGGCTTTCCCGGATGTGAAGCGCTTTCAGGACTTCCGCGAGATGCTCGACAAGATGGGCAAGGACATCGACGCCGTGAGCGTGGTCACGCCGGATCACACGCACTTCACCGCCGCGATCAGCGCGATGGCGCTCGGGAAGCATGTGTATGTCGAGAAGCCGCTGACGCACACTTTTGAAGAGACGGAAATCCTCATGCGAGCGGAGAAGAAGTTTAAAGTGGTCACGCAGATGGGCAACCAAGGCCACACATCGGCTGGCGCTGAGCAGTTCAAGCAAATGCTCGCTGCGGGCATCGTGGATGACATCGTGAAGATCCAAGCATGGAAGTCGCCCTCGCTGTGGTTCATGAATGCCGCCGAGCGTGCGCTCGTGAAGGGCTATCCAGCGGAGGAACCGAAGCCAGAAACGCTGAACTGGGACCTCTGGTGCGGTCCGCAGGAGGTGAAGCCCTACAGCAAAATGTATCACCCATTCAACTGGCGCGGCTTCCACCTCTACGGCGGCGGCATGTTTGGCGACTGGGGCGCGCACATCATCGACTTTGCGCATGATCACCTGAAGCTCGGCCTGCCGACGCGCATCACGCCGCTGGCACTCGCCGATTACAATCAGATCAGCTACCCGCTCAGTTCAGACATCCGCTTCGAGTTCCCGGCTCGCGGCGAAAAATTGCCCGCCGTGGAACTGCACTGGAAAGCCGGTAGCGACATCAAATTCGACATCGTAGAGAAATACGGCGACCCAGGCCCCGACGGCAAAATCGTGATTCCAAATCCCGGCGGGGCTGGATCACTTCTCCACCGCAAACAAGGCGATTACCTCGTTCAACGCGGCTCGCATGATCGTCACTCTCTCTTGTATCCACGATCGAAGATGGTGGAATTCAAAGACGCCATGGGGCTGCATCCCTTGAAGCGCAATCACTTCGATAGCTTCATCAACGCCTGCATGGGCGAAGGCAAGACCGAGTCCCCCTTCAGCGTCTCCGGCCTGCTGACGCAGGTTCTGAACATCGGCACCATCGCCGAGTATCTGAACGTCGATCTGAAGTTCGATCCGGCCACGAAGCGCTTCATCGGCAACGACGAAGCCAACGCCCGCCTCGCCGGACCGCCACCGCGTGCGGAGTGGGCGGATTGCTACAAGCTGGCGTGAGTTGACCGCCGCAAAAAGAACGCAAGGATCGCAAAGAGAACATCTTTGCGCTCCCTGTGTCCTTTTGCTGCCAAGCAGGCGTTTCATCGTGCATCCTGATCTCGGCCTCTCGTCTCTCATTTTATGAATCGCATCGCTCTGCTTATCGCCTCCGCCTCATTGATGTCTTGGTCCGCGATGGCTCAAAATGCAGCCAAACTCGACAGGGGAGATGCGAATACCACGTCGGCTGCCGCAGCGACGATGAAGCCAGCGTCTGCGGAGAAAATCATCGTTTACAAGGAGCCCGGTCGCTACGGCGGCTGGCCGGCGAATCAGGGACTGTGGCAGTGGGGCGATGAACTCGTCGTGGGCTTCACAGCGACTTACTACAAGGAGACAACCACCGATCATCGCATCGACCGCACGAAGCCGAGTCATCGCGTGCAGGCGCGCAGTCTTGATGGTGGGAAGACGTGGAAGGTCGAGGCCGATCAACCTTACTCCGACCGCAAAGATGAGCCCGAGGCCACTGCACTGAAGAAACCGCTCGATTTCACCGCGCCGGACTTTGCGATGATGTTTCGCTTCAAAAGCCTGCACGTCGGCCCGTCGTGGTTTTACACGACGCAGGATCGCTGCAAGACCTGGCAGGGTCCGTTCAAGTTCGATGTCGATGGCGTGGACGGCATCTCCACTCGCACCGATTTGATCCCGCTCGGGCCGCGTGAGTGCCTCATGTTTGGCAGTTGCGGCAAGAAATCGGATCACAAAGAAGGCCGCGTCTTCTGCGCTCGCACCACCGATGGCGGATTGACGTGGAAGCTCCAGGGCTACATCGGCGAAGAGCCACCGAAGGGCGGTTTCGCCATCATGCCAAGCAGCGTGCGCACAAAGAATGGTGCGCTGCTTACCACATTTCGCAAAGGTAAACCCGACTACACCATCGAACTCTGGCGCAGCGATGATCTCGGCAAGACGTGGTCCAAAGTCAGCGACGTCACCGGCAACATCGGCGGCAATACGCCCGCCACCGTTTTGCTGCCCGATGGCCGACTCTGCGTGACCTACGGCCATCGCAAAAAGCCCTTCGGAATCCGCGCACGTCTCAGCAGTGACGATGGCAAGACCTGGACGCCCGAAATCATCCTCCGCGACGACGGCTTCGACGGCGACCTCGGATATCCGCGCTCCGTGGTCCGCACCGATGGTCGCGTGCTGACGATTTACTATTTCAACGGCCCCCAAAGCTCCGATCGCTGCATCGAAGGCACGTTTTGGATGCCACCGGTGAAGTAATCAATCAGCAGTGAGGAAACTCCCGCCACGGCACCGTGCTCCAAAAGCTTCCATGCTTGGGTCATGGTGAGGAAGATGCCGATGAAAAGGCATCTGACATCCTTCACTGGGCCAAAATTGAAGTCGTTGGCCTCGTGGTTGCGCGTTAGGGTGGTGAACTACAAAATCACTACTCTGAGCACAGGCCAGAAGAGGTTCTGTAAGCTGCTGAAGTGCCACTTCTCGTGTGCGGTGACTTTTCCCTCACATCCTTTGTAGCGCGGTGAGGGAGGCCAGCGAAGGCGGTGACAGCATCGTGGCAATTCGAGCCGGTATGCGAGCCAAGTGTCAAGCCATGTGGAGCAAAGGTTGCGCCGAGGGTGAATTCCGGTAGCCTCGCGCCTCATTGCTTATGTGGAAAGGCCGTTTTGCTCAAGAAACCAGCGCCCTCGTGCGGCGCTACGGAGAATCTGTGTCGTTTGACTGGCGTCTTTACGCCCACGACATCGCCGGATCGATCGCTCACTCAAAGGGCCTGCTGAAAGCGGGCATCCTCACCGCAGAGGAGCAGTCACAGATCGAGGGCGGTCTCCTGGCAATCCGTGCTGAAATCGACCAGGGCGCTTTTGAGTTCCAAGAGGCACTCGAGGACGTCCACATGAACATCGAGGCGGAACTGACCAAACGCATTGGTCCCGCCGGAGCGAAGCTGCACACGGCCCGTAGCCGCAATGACCAAGTAGCTACTGATGTGCGGCTTTACTGCCGCTCCACCATAGACTCCATTTTGAAGCTCACCCGCGCCATGCAGGCCGCTCTCGTCGAATGCGCCGAGCGTGGTGGGGATGCGGTGATGCCTGGCTATACGCACCTCCAACGCGGTCAGCCCGTGCTCTTTGCTCACCACTTGCTGGCTTATGTGGAGATGTTGGAGCGTGATGCTTCCAGGCTCGTGGACTGTCGCCAGCGGCTCAACGTGATGCCGCTGGGTTCCGGCGCTCTCGCCGGCAGCACGATCATCCTCGACCGTGAGTTTGTGGCCTCCCAGCTCGGCTTTGATGGTGTGACGCAGAACTCGATGGATGCTGTGAGCGACCGCGATTTCGTGGCGGAGCTGCTTTTTGCCATCTCGATGATCGGCGTGCATCTCTCTCGCCTGAGCGAGGATGTCATTTTATGGGCCAGCGCGGAGTTTGGATTCGTGACGCTGAGTGATGCGCACACCACGGGCTCGTCCTTGATGCCGCAGAAGAAGAATCCTGACGTGGCCGAGCTCACCCGCGGCAAATCCGCCCGGCTGATCGGCAACCTGATGAGCCTGCTCACGCTGATCAAAGGCCTGCCGATGACCTACAACCGCGATCTTCAGGAGGACAAGGAGCCGCTGTTTGATTCCATCGACACGATCTCGCTGGCCTTGGAAGTCTTCGCCGAGATGGTGAGCGGGATGGATGTGAACCGCGCCAAGACCGAGGCCGCTGCTTCGGACCCGATGCTGCTCGCCACGGATCTCGCCGACTATCTGGTGAACCACGGCGTGCCCTTCCGGCAAGCTCATGAGGTGATCGGCAAGCTCGTGGCCTACTCCATCGCGGAGAAAAAGGCGTTTGGAGAGATGAGCCTAGCGGAATTCCAAACGTTCTCTGCGGCCTTCGAAGCGGATGTGATGGCCTGTTTGAACCTGAAAACGGCTCTGGAAGCCAGAAAAGGCATCGGAGCTCCTTCGCCGCAAAACGTGGCTTCGCAGCTTGCCCGCTGGCGGAAGGTGCTTTCGGTCTGAGTGGCTCGTTTTTTCACCAGCACACAAAACAAAACACCCGGTCTTTCGACCGGGTGTTTTGTGTGAGTTGTGAATCTGTTCTCGTTGCGGCTTACGCGAAGATATCGATGACAGGCACACCCTTGTCGCCCACGGTGAAGGGGCGATTGGAGGGGGACATGACCACTTCCTCCACAGGAAGGCCCATGGCATGGCCGATGGTGGCCTGGAAATCCTGCGGCGTGGCCTGACGGTCAGCAACGCGGCGGCCATCCTTATCGGTGGATCCATAGACGAAGCCGCCCTTCACGCCGCCGCCTGCAAAGACGGTGGAGTAAGCGAGGGGGTAATGGTCACGACCTTCGTTTTCGTTGATGTCAGGCGTACGTCCGAACTCAGAACCCATGCAAACAAGCGTGGACTCGAGGAGGCCGTTCGCGGCGAGGTCTTCAATGAGAGCGGCGAAAACTTTATCCATGCCTGCAGCGGTAGTTCCGAGGGCCGTATCAATGTTATTGTGCATGTCCCAGCCGCCAGTCTGGACTTCCACGAAGCGGACGCCGGACTGGACGAGGCGGCGAGCAAGCAGAGCGCCGGAGCCGAACTGGGTGCGGCCATACTTCTCACGCGTGGCGGCGGACTCTTGGGAGAGATCGAAAGCCTTGAGGTCTTCGCTCTTCATAAGCTTCATGGTTTCATCATAGAACTCAGAATAAGCTTTCACTTCTTCCGACTGGAATTTTTTGCGGAAAGAGCTGTCGAACTCATCCATGAGGGAGATGCGCTTCTGGAACTGGCCTTCCGAAGTGGTGGCCTTGATATTCTGAAGGCCGGTCTCAGGATTAGAAATCGGAATCGGGCTCATGGCTGGCGGGAAGAAGCCGCTGCCTGGGTAAGCGCTGCCGCTATTGACGACCACGCTGTCAGGAAGAGTGACGCCTTTGATTCGGCCGAGGAAGTGAGAACCCCAGGCACCCAAACTCGGGTGAACGATCGTGCCACGCGGCTCATAGCCAGTCTTCATGATGTAGGTGCCGGCCTCATGCACGCCAGTCTTGGAGGACATGGAGCGGATGATGGAAATCTTGTCAGAGACCTTGGCCATGTTTTCCATGGTTCCGCCAAGGAAGTCGATCTGCCCCTTGCCCTTGATGGGGTCAGTAGGGCCTTTGGTCGAGCCGGTTTTTGGATCCCAAGTATCGATGTGGGTCATGCCGCCGCTCATCCAAAGGAAGATGACGTTTTTGGCTTTACCGAACCCCGGAGTGCCGGGGCCAGATTTGACGGCTTCAGCCGCCTTGAGGTTGAGGGCGGGCATGACGGTGACGCCGAGAGTGGCCTGGGCTGTGCGCATCATGAAATCGCGACGAGAGGTCTGCGAAAGCTTGTTGAGTTCTGTCTTCATAGGTGTGGGGTGCGTGTTTGTGTTGAGAAAAGGTGACTGGCGAGGGGATTACTGGACGAAGATGAATTCGCGGGTGTTGATGAGTGCCCAGATCATGTTGGCGTAACCGTCATCGCCACTGGAAAGAGCCCGCTGGGCGATGTCTTTTTCACTCAGGGTGGGACGGCGGCTGAGAACGGACATGAACAGTGCCTCCACTTTTTCCGGCGGCGATTTCACCTTCTCCATGGTCTTGAAGATCAGGGAATCATTGTTGGTGAGCATTGCCTGGGCGGAACCGTTCATCATCATAAGCACCTGTGGCACGGAACCAATCTTGGAACTTCCATCGATGAGATTGCGCGGAGATTGACCGAATTCCGTGAGGAAGTGGCCCGGACGGGCGGGCATGTCGAGCTCAGCGGCACGACGGAGGACCATGCCACCATAACTGAGCGATGCATTTTCCATCATCATGCTCGAGCCTTCATCTTTACCCTTGCCCTTGGCTTTCTTGGAAGTGCCTTCCATCATCATGTCACCACCAGCATCGGCGAGGCCGCCCCCCATGAGGGCGCGTTCTTTTTCGCCCATTTTGCGGTAGGCATCATACTTCATGAGCACCGTCTGGGCATCGAGCTTGGGATTGTAGAGGTCCAAGTCGATGGACTTGCTGTAAAGGTCTTCGAGGGGCTTCTTATATTTGTCTGCATCGCCAAGGACGAGGGTCATGTAAGAGTCCCAAGTCTGCTCGGCGGTCATGCGGCGAAGCAAGGGGCCCTGGAAGTAGTATGGCTCACCCATGGCGATCTGCTCGGTTGTAGCCTCAGACTGGTAGGCTCGGGTGTTGTAGAGAACACGCATGAAATCCTTCAGGTTGAATTTCAGGCGCACCATTTCCGCCGCGATGTGCTTCAAAAGCTCGGGATTGGCGGAGGCGTTAAGATCATCAAGATTCGTCACTGGATCAGCAATACCCTGACCAAAAGCACGCTTCCACATGCGGTTGGCGATGGTCATGGCGAAACGAGGGTTGGTCGGGTGGGTGGTCCAGTTAGCAAAAGAAATGCGAAGATTTTCCGCGTCCTTGGTTTTCTGCTTGTAGGCGGGGAGGCTCTTGTCGTCCTTGCTCCACATGACGAATTTAGGTTCCACCATGTCACCAGGCTTTGCATCCTTATACTTATAATCGTGCGGAAGTTTAAGCGTGTTCGCTTCGAGGTCGTTAATCGCGTAGCGATTGGCTCCAATGAAGTTCTGCAGGCCATTGCGAATGCGGGTAATATCACCGCCGTTTTTCTCGATGATGGACTCGATTTCGGGCATGAGCTTCTGGCTCATATCAGCCACTTCCATGCCGTCCTTGCCCTTGCGCTTGCTCTGGGCACGGCGCTGGTAACGGGTGCTGGTAGCTCCAAAGAAGGATGCCATTTCGTAGAACTGGCGCTGCGTCCAATCCGAGAAAGGATGGTCGTGGCACTGGGCACATGCCACATCGGTGCCGAGGAAGATGGCGAGGGTGTTGGCGAGATTGTCCAGCGTCATGCCCGAATCACGGAGGAGGTAACCGGCAGCTCCGTTGTAAGTACCGTCTTCCTTCTTGTCCCACATCTTGCCAGTAGCAGTCAGCATCTCGAAAGTCAGCTTATCCCAGGGGGTGTTTTTGCTGATCTGCTGCTGAAGCCAGTTGATATAAGGCACGCCGCGAACGTTGTCGCCGCCACCGAAGTCATCCTTCACGCGGAGCACCTCGGAGATGTAATTGAACATGTGGCTGGCGTAGCCGGGGCTGTCGAGAAGCATGTCGATCAACTTCGCACGCTTGTCCTTGGCCGGATTTTTGATGAAAGACGTCGCCTCATCGTGGCTCGGAATACGACCAGCGATGTCAAGATACACGCGGCGAACGAACTGCTCGTCGTTGCACGGAGCGTTAAAGTTGGTGATTGGCTTTTTGCCGATTTTCAAGCGTTCCGGGTTGGCGCGAACGAGGCCCTGGGCAACGAGGCGGTCAATAGCGGAGGCTGCCTGAGCGACCGTGGCATTGGCGAGATAGGCGGGCTGGCCTTCGGCACCACCGGCAGCAGCCGTGGCAGGAGCAGCGGACTGCATCTTCTTGGCGAGCGCCTGGTCTTCCGCCGAGAGATTGGAAAGCGGGAAGCGGTGCATGTTTCCATCAGCCGTTTGAAGGGTGATGTTGTCAGCTTCGATGCTGACAAAGGACGCAGTGACCTGGCGGCCGCGGACGTCCGTCCAAGTGCGGATTTCCGCCAGAGCGGAACCAGCAAACAGCGCCGTAAAAAGGACGCTGCCGAGCAGTTTTGTGGTTTGTTTCATAGTTAGGTTTGGGTGAAAAAGGGCGTGATGAGATGCCTATCGAAGCCGGAACGGCTCGGATCGCCTCTAATTAGAAGAATTCTGCACTTTTTTCTGAATTTAGGCAAGGTCTCAGCTACCACCGCCCCGAAATCGAGGGTTAAAACGTGGTTTTCAGCCCAATTCGGCTAACCAAGTTCGCCTGAACAGAGGGCAAAAAGCGATTTTCGGCTTTTCCGACGGCCCAGCGGCCCAGCGGCCGATCACGCCGCGTCCTCGCTCGTGACACGCAGTACCTCTTCGACCGACGTCAGGCCCTCTTTGACTTTCCGCCAGCCATACTCGCGCATGGTGACAAAACCCTCCGAACGGGCCTGCTGCATCATTTCGGCCTCCGAGGCTCGTTTCGTCACCAGATGCGACATCGCGGGCGAAAGCAGGGCGATCTCATATATAGCCAAACGTCCGCGGTAACCGGTGGCGTTGCAGGCCTTGCAGCCACCGGGGCCAGCGCTGAAAAGGCGATCACTCGGACTGACCACGAGGCCAAAGGCCTTCAACTCCTCCCAATCGTGCTTCGCCGGGCGGCGGCAGTGCTCGCAGAGGGCACGCACGAGGCGCTGGGCGATCAGCGCCCGCACCGAGGAGCTTACCAGGAAGGGCTCGATGCCCATTTCAACGAGACGCGTGATGCCGCCGAGCGAGTCATTCGTATGTAGGGTGGAAAAGACGAGGTGACCGGTCAACGAGGCACGCACAGCGATCTCCGCCGTCTCCAAATCGCGCATTTCCCCGATCATCACGACGTTTGGATCACCACGGAGGATGCTGCGCAGGCCGGCGGCAAAGGTGAGGCCGATTTCCGGCTTCACCGCGATCTGAACGATACCGGCGAGCTTGTTTTCCACCGGGTCTTCAATGGTCACGATGCGGCGCTCCACCTTGTTCAGCTCGCTCAGAAAGGTGTATAACGTAGTCGATTTACCGGAACCCGTCGGCCCCGTGACCAGCACAATGCCATTCGGCTTCTTTAAAAGAACATCGATCTTTGCCCGGTAGTCCTCACTCATGCCCAGCTTGCCGAGCGTGAAGCGTTCCTGGCCCAAAAGACGCAGGCTGAGCGATTCGCCCTCCACGCTCGGGATGCAGGCCACACGCACGTCGATGAACTGGCCGTCCGTCTTCAAATTGATACGTCCGTCCTGCGGCAGGCGACGCTCCGCCACGTCGAGCTTCGACATGATCTTGATACGAGCGATCACCGAGGATTGGAGCTGCTTGATGTTCTCCGGCACCGGCACCTCGTGCAGGATGCCGTCCACGCGGTAGCGGATGCGCAGGCTATCTGGCTGCGGTTCCACATGAATATCCGTCGCCCGCTGCGCCAAGGCCTCGCGGATGATTTGGTTCACAAATTTCACCACCGAGGCATCGGGGCTCTCCACATCGATCACGTTTGCCTCGTCGGCATTCTCCGTGGCGGTATTCTCGCGGCCCTTGAGCAGGTCTTCAAAGGTATCCGCACCCACGCCGTAGAGCGCTTGCAGTCCTGCCAGCACCTCCGCCTGCGGCGAAAGGCACCAGCGCACCGGCATCGTCGCCCGGCGGGCCACGGCCTGCCGCGCCACGAGATCGAACGGATCATGACAGGCGATCACCAGCGTGCGGCGAGCATGCTTTTCCTTCTCATCGGCATGCTCCGGCGCATTCGAGTCAAAGCGCACCGGCAACACCTGATGCTTCACCGCAAAGCGGGCCGGGATGATCCCTTTCAATTCCGCTGCCGAGGTCGGGTCCGTCTGCGCCGCCTCCAGGAAGGGCCACTTCATGTCCTCCGCCAGATGGTGCAAAAACGAACGCTCATCCACCCGCGTGCGGTCGATCAAATCTCGAAAAAAGGCCTGCCCGCCCGTCAGTGCCTGCTGCGCGGCCACGGTGAAGGTTTCCGCATCGGCGATGCCGGAACGTTGGGCGGCGTTTTGGAGCAAAATCATCGTCCCGAGTGTATCGGGCCGTCGTGAGTCCGGCAAGCCTTCATCTTGCTTCCGCGTGCCGATTCTGCCACGCTGCGTCATGGTCATCCGCCCGAGTACTTCCAGCCAGCACGGCTCCGTGCTGCTCATCGTGCTCGCCGTCATCACGCTGCTCGCCTTTGCCGTCGCCACCACGGTGCTCACCTCGTCGCAATACGATCAGGCTTTGGCAAATCGCTCCGGCCTGCTCAAAGCCCGCCGCATGGCCGAGCGCGGCATCGCCATGGCCGCTCATCCCGTCGTCACCGCCATGGACCCGCTGCTGGAGTTTCAAAGTGAGGACGGCAGCGAGGGCTACCGCGCCATCATGACCACCGAGGAGAGCCGGCTGAACATCAACATGCTCCTCAACGATCAAAACGCCCCGCGGCTGGAGCAGATCTTCCAAAACTTCCGCATGCAACCCGGAGCCGCTCAGGGCCTCGTCGCCGCGTTGATGGACTGGACGGACGAAGACGCCCTCAAGCGCCGCCCCGACAGCGCCGAAGCGCTCGACTACAAACAAAACGGCTTCCCCAATCGCCCCTTCAACCGCCGCTTTCGCAGCATGCAGGAGATCGACATGGTCGCCGGCATCGAAAAACTCAATGCAGCCTATCCCGGCTGGCGGCAGCTCTTCACCGTGTATGGCAGCGGCCAGCTCGATGTAAACGAAGCCAATGCCGAGGTCATCGCCGTCGTCACCGGGGCTAATCCCGTCATGGCCCAGCGACTCATTCAGCGCCGCGATGGCCGCGATGGCATCCGCCACACGAAGGACGACCAGCCCATCACCGCGCCGCAGGAAGCCATGCAACTCCTCGGCCTGCCACAAAACCATCCCGCCGCCTCGTTGCTCATCATCCAGGGCCAAACCCTCCGCATCGAAAGCATTGGCTGGTATGGTGAGCAGGCCATCGGCGTGGCCATCCTCGCCCAGGGAAAAGGCTCGCAGCAGATGCATATCCTCTTCCGCGAGGAATTCATGCCGAAACGTTGATTCAGCCCGCCACCAACTCCTCGACCACATCGCCATTGCTCAGAGCCATCGGACGCCCCACAGGCGTCATGAGTTCCTTAAGGTAGTCGATGCTGAAAAGGTCCAAAACCGTCGCGTGGAGGTCTTCGACGAAAATGGGCTTCTGTGGGTCTTTTTTCACGCCTTGCGGATCGGTGGAGCCAATCACGCGACCTCCCGCAAAGCCACCACCGGCCACCAGCATGCTAAAACCCGTCGGCCAATGATCGCGACCGCCGAGGTTGTTGATCTTGGGCGTGCGTCCGAACTCGCCTCCGCACACCACCACCGTGCTCGCGAGCAGCCCGTGACGCTTCAAATCGCGAATCAGTGAAGCATACGCCGCGTCGAGGATCTTCACCTGCGAGGCCTGACCTTCGAGATTATTCGCATGGGTATCCCAACCATTCAGCGTCACCTCCACACAGCGCACACCGGCCTGGATCAATCTCACCGCCGCCAAACAACCGCGACCGAAGGCCGTATCGCCATACGCATCTCGTTCCGAAGCCGTCGCGAGGCTCACATCGAAGGCTTTGAGCTGATCCGAGGTCATCATCTTCCGCGCCCGCTCGTTGGAAAGCTGATGCAGCGTTTTCTCTTGATCGAGATTCGGCAGGCGGCCAGCGGCGAAGGCTTTTTCCACCACGCTGAGGCTCTCCAGCCGCTTCTGCATGCGGTCGTCACTCACCCGCGCCTTCACATCCGGGATGCTGCCCTTCGGATCATACATTTGAAAGGCATCATACTGCGCCCCGAAGTAGCCACCGCGTGCTGGCCATTGATTCGGCAGGATGGAAACATGCGTCGGGATCTCGATGAGTGCCTCCGGCAGCTCATGGCACATCACCGCACCGATGCTCGGATGGATCAGCGTCGGATCAGGGCGATAGCCGGTCTTGATGTTGTAAAAGGCACGCTCGTGATCCCCTTCTCGGCTCACCATCGAGCGGATGAGTGAGACGTCACCCATCACACTCGCCGTCTGCTCCAGCCCGGCGGCGAATTGCACGCCCTTGATCGCCGTGTCGATGCTCTTCACTCCGCCACCGATATTCGTCGTCGGATGCGGATCAAAGGTATCGAGCTGGCTGGCCGCGCCGCCGAGCCACAACAGGATCAATGACTTCGCCGGTTTGCCCTTCGGAGCCGTCTCCGCCTCCGCCGCGAGGAGGTCCGCCAGCGGCGTGAGCCATGAAACGCCCGCGGCACCCGCCCCTTGAAGCATCGTTCGGCGGGACAAATGCGAATGGCTTTGGCAGGCGGAGGTGTTCATGGTGATGGATGTAAATTGGTTTCTGACTCTGTGCTCCTCTGTGAACTCTGTGGTCAAATTTTCAGTTCATCCGCCGCACAATGCCCTCCTTGAGCCTAGTGACGTTGAAATTGATCAGCAGCCCCACACGCTTGCCGCTGAGCTTAAGATACGAGATGAGCTGCGCTTCGTGAACCGCTTTGATCATTTCGACCGCCTTCAGCTCCAGAATCACCTCGTCTTCGACCAGAATGTCGATCCGGTAGCCCGCGTCGATTCTGACTCCATCGTAGATGACCGGCAGCTCGATCTGGCGCTCGGCTTTGAGGCCGCGCTTGTGCAGCTCATAGAGCAAACAAACTTCATAGGTAGTCTCGAAGAGTCCAGGCCCCAACCGGGTGTGAACTTCCATGGCGGCGGCGATGATCTCGGAGGTGAGCTGGGTGGTGGGTTCGATGGCTGTGGGTTTCATGGCGGTGTTTGAATTGGACCACAGAGGCCACGGAGGAGCACAGAGGATGAGTTTAGTGGTTCCACGAAAACTCGGTGGCGTTCATGAGCGTCCAGAAGAGATCGCTCATGGCGGTGTTTGAGTGGGCGGCGGTGAGGAGGTTTTCAAAGTGGGCAGCCTCCTCCGGCGATGGCTTGCGAGTGAAAATGGCGAGGTAGGCGCTCTCGACGGCTGTCTTCACATCGGGTGAGAGCATCCTGATTCGGCTGCTGGCAGCCACGAGCGGATTGTTCTTCACGTTATCCGTCACCATGTTCCCATTCATGAGCAGGAGACGCTGCGGAATGGTGCCGCCGCCATCATCGAAATCGTCTTCGCCACGGTCGCCGTAGCGTTTGACGAAGTTTCCCACATCAATGTCACGCTTGATGCGGAAGAGCACATGCGCCTCCGCATCGAGCGAGCCGAGCGACGCCGCCTGAATGACGCTGCCTGCCATCTGCTCCGGCCGTAGCCGCGTCACAGGAAAGGCCGCCCAATTCTTCTCCGCCTCGGGATGACCACTGAGGCTGGAGGCTTCAAAAATCCGCGTGGAGGTGATCGCACGGATGAGACGATGAAGATCGAAATCATGCGCGATGAAATCCTCCGCCAGCAGCTCCATGCCGGGCGGGAAAGGACCATCGAGCGGGAGATCATCCACCGGCGTGACGAGGGGCTTATTGAACAAAAGCGCCCACAAGCGGTTCACCAGCGTGCGGGCAAAGGTCTTGTTTTCCTTCGCGGTGATCCAATCTGCCAGCTTTGACCTCGGTGCACCTTTCTCCGGCAGCAGCTCAGGCTTCCACGGCACCTTCGTCGAAATCACCGCAGGCTCCGTCTCGCCGAGGTAACGCGTTTGATACTGCTGCTTCGGGTCATCACGCAGGCCGGTGATGTCGAACTTCGCCTGGCCGAAGTAGGCAGCGAGCTGATGAAAGTCGCTCTGCTTCCACGGGCTGCCCAGCTTGCCATCGTGACACTCCACGCAGTCGATCCGCACGCCAAGAAAGGCCCGGCTGATCTTCGCGGCGAGTTTTTTCTCGTCGGGGCCTTTGCCAGGCTCGCTCGTGACGGTGATAAAATTCACGGCCGGGCTGGTCGTCCACACGCCCTTCGATTCGATCAGCTCACGAACGATGCGATCATAAGACCGGTTTTGCAGCAGTGCTTCGCTGAGCCATTCCACGAGCCTACGACGCCGATAAATCAAAAACGGCCCGTTCTCCGTGCCCACATAAACTCTCGCCAAACGCTCCGCGAAGTAGTCACTCGTGCGGCGATCCTTCAAAAGACGTTTGAGCCATTGCTGCGGCACGTTCTCGCCCTGCATTGCCTGCACCTCGCGAATCTCTTCCAAGGAAGGAATGCTGCCCGTCAGAGCCAGCGAGAGCCGGCGGATGATCGTGAGGTCATCTGCACGCGGCGCGGCGAGAATCTGCTTCGCGGCCCAATCGGCCTCAAAAGCCGCATTCACCTTCTTCGCGACCTCGACAGCCTCGCGGGATGCTGGCGGGCTTTTTTTGTCCGTGGGCATTTCCAGCCATTGCCATGCCGCCACGCCGACCAGCGCCGATAAAACAAGCACGACGGACGCATTGCGCAGCCAGACGAGTGCCGAAGAGGATGGTGGAGCGGGAGTCACGGAGTTCGGTTCAAACACCGGCTCTCATGATCCGTTCCACGCTTGATGCTGACAAGGCCCATTTCGCGGCTCAATCATTGTAAAAGACCAAGCTCATAATCGCCCAGCCATCCGGCGTCTTGATCAGCGTGAAGCAATCCGTGCCGGTGACGATGCGGCTGCCCTGCGTGAGCTTCCAGCGCACCGCCGCCTGCGCGGTGCGGTCGTCCATGAGGATTTTCATATCCGTCGGCACCTCCGTCATCGGCTCGCGAGCAGTGGCGTGGCCCATTTTTTGTCCGTGGAGGAAATCCATGAGGCCCTGCGTCTGCGGCACACCGTTTTGCACAAATGAAACACGAGCCTGCGGATGAAAACACCCGCCATAGCCCTCCATGTCCTTTGCCGACCAAGTGGAGAAGTATCGCTCGATAAAAGCCCGGACCGCAGGCTCTTCGCGATGTGCAGCCGGGCCGGGAGAACACGCCAAAAGGAATGCCGAAATCAGAATGACGAATGCCGAATCACGAATCGTGGGTGTGCTCATGCAGCTTCGGATTGAGTCATTCGAAGCGCTCTTCTTCGACACCGAGCAGCGCCAGAATGCGGTTCAGATCTTCTGCGCCGTAGTAGTCGATCTCGATCCGGCCTTTTTTGTCGCCGTGATGGATGGCGACGTTGGTGGAAAGATGGGAGAGGAGCTTTTGCTCCACGGCGGCGATGGCGCGATCAAACTCGCCCTCGGCGGGTTTGGGAGGCTTGGGAGCTGGCGGGTGCAGGATGGCGTTCACCGCTTTTTCCGTGGCGCGGACGGTGTAGCTCTTTTGTACGATCTCGCGGGCCAGTTGAATCTGCTCCTCGGGCTTTTTCAGGCCGAGTACGACCTTCGCATGGCCGGTGGTGATGGCTCCGGCGGAAAGCATGTCCTGCACCACCGTGGGCAGATCGAGCAGGCGGATGGCGTTCGCCACGGTGGCGCGGTTCTTGCCCACTCGCTGAGCGATGTCCTCCTGCTTCATACTGAAGTCCCGCGAGAGGCGGGCGTAGGCATGTGCCTCTTCCACGGGATTCAGGTCCTCACGCTGAAGGTTTTCGATGAGGGCCATCTCCAGCACGTCCTTGTCACTGGCCTCGCGGGCGATGACCGGCACTTCTTTGAGGCCCAATTCGCGGGAGGCACGGAAACGGCGCTCACCCGCGATGAGCTCCATCTTTCCCGCCACACGGCGCACGATCAGCGGCTGGATGATCCCGTGCTCGCGGATCGAATCCATCAGCTCAGCGAGCTGCTCTTTCACGAATTCTTTGCGCGGCTGAAGCGGGCTGGGCACGATCAAATCCAGCGACACGCGCTGCACGACATCCCCAGGCGAAGGCTGCGAAAGTACGGGCGGGCGGGCTACACCAATGACCCCCGTGGGTGCCGAGATGAGTGCTCCAAGTCCTTTTCCAAGCGCAGGTTTAGCCATAAGGAGGCGAGCCTAGAAAGCAGGCTAAGGCTTGCAAACCAGAATCACGCCCTTTTGCATGCCGCGACCGATTGTGCCGCACTCAGGCATAAAAATTCGATGCGCATCAAGCACGCCATGTGCTAGACATCCCGCCCCCTACCCCCAAAAACACCATGCCCAAGCAGACCATTCGTGACCTCGACCTTGCCGGAAAACGCGTCTTTGTGCGCGTCGATTTCAACGTGCCGCTGGAGGAAAAAGATGGCCAGATGGTGATCACGGATGCCACTCGCATCCAGGAGACGCTGCCAACCATCAAATTCTTGATCGAAAAGGGTGCCCGCATCATTTTGGCCAGCCATCTGGGCCGTCCGAAAGGTCAGCGTGATCCGAAACAGAGCCTCGCACCCGTCGCTCCGGCGCTCAGCGAACTCATCGGCAAGCCAGTGGCCTTTGCGAGCGATTGCGTCGGCGACGAAGCGAAGGCCAAGGCGCTCGCCCTCGGCAATGGCGACGTGCTTTTGCTCGAAAACACCCGCTTCCACGCTGGTGAGGAGAAAAACGACGCCACGCTCGCGAAGGGCATGGCGGACCTCGCGGAGATCTTTGTGAATGACGCCTTCGGCTCCGCGCATCGTGCGCACAGCTCCACGGCGGGCATCGCGGATTACCTCCCGGCAGTTTCCGGCCTGCTGATGGAAAAAGAGCTCACTTGGCTGCACGACGAGCTGGAGAACCCCGAGCGTCCCTTCGTCGTCATCCTCGGCGGCGCGAAGGTCAGCGATAAAATCGGCGTCATCAATCGCCTGCTCGAAAAGGCGAACACGATCATCATCGGCGGCGGCATGGCCTACACCTTCCGCAAGCTGGTGCAGGGCATCAGCATCGGCAAAAGCCTCTACAAACCCGAGTGGGAACCTATTGCGCAGGCCGCTCTCGACAAGGCCAAGGAGCGTGGCGTGAAGATCCTCATCCCCGTGGACGCGATGATCACCGACGCCTTCGATTTCGACGCGAAGAAGTTCGGCAACATCAAATTCACCGGCGTGAACGAAAGCATCCCTGACGGCTGGGAAGGTGTCGATATCGGCCCTGAGTCCGTGAAGCTCTTCAGCGAAGAAATTTCCAAGGCGAAGACCGTCATCTGGAACGGCCCGATGGGCGTGTTCGAGATCAAAGAAGCCTCCAAAGGCACCTTCGACATCGCCGAGGCCATGGCGGCCAATTCCGGTGCCAAAAACATCATCGGCGGCGG
>JBILVU010000154.1:0-12740 GCA_044370285.1 Prosthecobacter sp. | reverse complement strand
TCTGCACGGCGGCCTGCTGCTGGCGGGCCATGACGCGGTGAGCATCACGCGAGGCATTCGAAATGGCCGCGACCACAAGAGAGGACATGATGCCGATGATGGCGATGGTGAAGATGGCTTCGACGAAGCTGAAGCCCCCCCGGTGGCGTGCCAGCGGGGGGGTGAAGAAGGGGCGGAAGGGGTTCTTCATTAGATTTAGATGTCTTTGAAATAACAATTACCATAATTATCACACGTTTTTGGAAATGCGGCAAGACACAAATCCGGGCTTAAACGCGAATTTTTGACGGTTCAGGGTTCGCCGAGCCTCGGCTGGAACTTCCCCCTTCCCTTCCAGTTGACCTTGTGACAGCCTCGGAATTCCTCCCATGCCCCGCCCCGCCCAGCCGATCTACATTCTCGTTTTGAGCCTGCTCACCCTGATGAGCGCCTTTTTGCTCTTCCAAGTGCAGCCGGTGATCAGCAAATTCATCCTTCCCTGGTTCGGCGGCAGCCCCGGCGTCTGGACCACCTGCATGCTGTTTTTCCAGCTCCTGCTGTTTTTGGGCTACGCCTACGCCCACGCCCTCGGAAAGTTGCCACGGAAGGTCCAGGCTCTCCTTCATGCCAGCCTGCTGCTGGCGGCGCTCTATTTCCTGCCGATCATCCCCTTGGAAAGCTGGAAGCCGACCGGCTCCGAAGACCCCGGCAGCCGTATTTTGCTGCTGCTGCTGGCCTCCGTAGGCCTGCCCTACTTCGTTCTCTCCAGCACCAGCCCGCTCGTCCAGGTTTGGTTCACTCGGGGAGCCGCCGGAGCCAATCCCTGGCGTCTCTACGCCCTCTCCAACATCGGTTCCCTTGCCGCTCTGCTCACTTTTCCGTTCTTCTTCGAGCCTCGTTGGGATGTGGAATGGCTCGCCAAGGCCTGGTCCGTCGTCTTCGTCATCTGCGCCGCTCTCTGCCTCGGCGTCGTTTGGCATGATCACCAGACCGCCGCCCCAGCGCAGAAGGCTCAAAGCTCCGCGCCATCCGAGGACGAGAGCTCCCCTGGCCTGCTGCGTCGCCTGATGTGGATTGTTTTGCCCGCTCTCGCCAGCGTCCTGCTGCTCGCCACCACCAACCACGTCTGCCAGGATGTGGCCGTCGTTCCTTTCATGTGGGTGGTGCCGCTCAGCCTCTACTTGCTCACCTTCATCATCTGCTTTGAGCACGAGCGGTGGTATGCACGCATTCCCGCCCTGTGGGCCATCCCTGCCCTGCCCTTGTTTTTCGTGTGTTGCACTTGGGACCAGCTCGAAAAGAAAAGCTGGTGGCCGGAGGAATGGGACCTCATGCCGAATTTCCTCTTCGAACTCGGCTGGGCCTTCGGAGCCATGTTCCTCGGCTGCATGATCTGCCATGGCGAACTCACCCGCCTGAAGCCCAGCACGAAGCACCTCACCAGCTTCTACCTCCACATGTCCGCCGGTGGTGCACTCGGCGGCCTCTTTGTCAGCCTCGCCGCCCCGCAGCTCTTCAAAACCCATGCCGAATGGCCCGGCAGCCTCATCGCGACCTTCGTGCTCGCCTGCCTTGTGCTTTTGCTCGCCGTCTGGCGGGCTGGGAAAGTCGGCATCGTCAGCGCCGCCACACTGATCTTCCTCGCCGCCGCCACCACCCTCCGTTTCGGCATCTTGTACGGCTTTCAGGAACTCAAAAAACTCGTCGGCATACCGGACATCCGCCCCGCCATGGCCAGCCTTGCCGAGACCGTCAAAGCCATGCCGGAATCCACCCGCGATGCGTGGGCCACCTTCCCCGCCATCCTTCTGCTCATGGTCGCTACCGTGCTCATCATCCTCTTCCTCAGAAATGGCGGCCGAAACCTGCATCGTGCCTCCTTTTTGCTCCTCACGATCCTCGGCACCGTCGGCTTCCTCGTCATGAAAAACCTAGGAGCCAAAGATACCGAGGGAAAGATCGAGATGGTCCGCAACTTCTACGGCACCCTCGCCGTCACCGAATGGTCCCCCGACGATCCCGATGACCACCAGCGTGAACTCAGCAATGGCGGCATCATCCACGGCCAGCAAAACCTCGCCCTCCAGTATCGGAACGATCCCACCAGCTACTACGGCCATGACACCGGCATCGGTTTGTCCCTCGACAGCCTCAAAAATGCCACCGGCGCACGCGTCGGTGTCGTCGGCATGGGAGCTGGCACCGTGGCCTGCTACGGCAAAAGCGGGCACACCTACCGCTTCTACGACATCAACCCGGACGTGCCCCGCCTCGCTCAGAAATACTTCACCTACCTGCCCGACCTCGAAAAGCGTGGGGCGAAGCTCGAGATTGTCGTCAGCGATGCCCGCCTCGCCTTGGAGCGAGAGCTTTCCACGCCACAAAACTTCGATGCGCTTCTTCTCGATGCTTTCAGCGGCGATTCCGTGCCCGCTCACCTCCTCACCCGCGAGGCCTTCGAGATCTACAAAAAGCACATGAAGCCCGATGGCATCATCGCCGTGCATTGCACCAACAGCTACCTCCGCCTCGTGCCGCTCATCGAAAAGACCGCCGCCGAGGTGGGCTACCAAACGATCCGCATCACCACCGAAAGCGATGGCGGTGACCACGACAGCACCGATTACGTCCTCCTCACCAACAACGCCACCTTCCTCGCGGCCACCCCACCCGTCCCACCCGATGAGGAGGAGCTCGAACTCGAAGCCAAAATCACGCCCCGCGTCTGGACGGATCGCCACCACGACCTCTTCCAGATCCTGATGCTCGAGCTCGATTAGCCCCGTGGCTGCGCCGCCAACCGCCGTCCAGTCAAGATCGGCCCCGCCTTCGCTGGAAACGGGCAAACGTGACGCTTGAAACTTCTCACTTCCCCGCGAAGGGCTGTGGTTCTCTCCCCATTCATCATGTCGAAAGCCCCCATCAAAGTCGCAGTCACCGGCGCCGCCGGTCAAATCGGTTACGCCCTCCTCTTCCGCATCGCCTCCGGCGCGATGTTTGGCCCGGATCAGCCCGTCATCCTCCAGCTCATCGAGGCCCCCTTTGAAAAGCCACTCCAGGCCCTCGCCGGTGTCGCCATGGAGCTCGATGACTGTGCCTTCCCTCTCCTCAAAGGCATCGTGCAGACCAGCGATCCCGCCATCGGCTTCAAAGACGCCAACTGGTGTCTGCTCGTCGGTGCGAAGCCACGTGGCCCCGGCATGGAGCGTGCGGATTTGCTCAAGGACAACGGCAAAATCTTCATCGGCCAAGGCCAGATCATCGACGCCGTCGCGGCCGATGACGCCCGCGTCGCTGTGGTCGGCAATCCGGCCAACACGAACTGCATGATCGCCGCCTCCCAGGCCAAGCGCCTCACGCCCGATCGCTTCACCGCCATGGTGCGCCTCGATCAAAACCGTGCTCAAACCCAGCTCGCCCAAAAAGCCGGCGTGGACCTCACCGAGGTGAAGGACATCTTCATCTACGGCAACCACAGCCCCACCATGTTCCCCTCCTTTGCGCATGCCACCATCGGCGGCAAACCAGCAGCCGAAGTCATCAACGACAAAGCCTGGCTCGAAGGCCCCTTCTGCGAAACCGTCGGCAAGCGTGGTGCCGCCATCATCGCCGCCCGTGGAGCCTCCTCCGCCGCCTCCGCCGCCAATGCGCTCGTCGATCACGTCCGCTCACTCGTCACCCCAGGCGCCATTCACAGCATCGCCGTGAAAAGCGAAGGTCTGTATGGCTTTGATCCGAACGTCTGGGCCGGCATGCCCGTGCGCACCACCACGCCCGGCAGCTACGAAGTCATCACCGGCTACGAAATGGACGACTTCGCCAAGTCGAAGATCGCCGCCACGAACAAAGAGCTCGTCGATGAGCGCGGCTTTGTGGCCGAGATGCTGTAATCAGCGAAAGCACCTTCCAAGCCCCATGGGACACCCGTCTCATGGGGCTTTTGTTTTGGTGACGCCTATAAAAACGATGCTTCGTCTGACGGGTCGGACAGGTCGGACCAGTCTGACTCGTCAGACGTGGTCGTCATGGCTCGATGTCCCGCGTTCCCTTGCAGTTGGGATAGGCGGAACAGCCCCAAAACTGGGATGCGGTTTTGCCGGCGGTGCGGCGGCGCATCGGTTTGCCGCAGGCGGGGCAGAGAGGAATGCCGGATTGTTCGGCTCGGGCCTGAACACGGGTGGCGTGGAGGCGCTCGGTGAAACCGCCGTTTTCTTTGAAGTCGCGGCTTTGGCTCTGAACCTGAGGTTTGAGCAGATAGGAAGCCTGATTCACGGCGCAGAGCATGGCGTTGCCAGCGAATTCGGGATCTGCCTTGGCGACGAATTCGGCGAGGCCCGCCAATCCGGTGAGCACCACTTTGCCTTTGGGCGCGGTTGGTAGATTGGGGAAAATATCGTGCTTGAGCCGTTCCCGCATGGCGAGGCACGTTTTGGAGTTTTTGGGCCAGACACGCAGGCCGCGCTGCATGAGGAAGCTCTTGTAGTCCTTGGCGAGTTCATCGTTGAGACTGGCCCGGGCCACATTGGTGAGCTTCATCTCCATTTTCTTCGAGGTGGCTGCGGCTCCGCTGCCTTCGGAGATATTCCTCACGCCGCTGCGGGCGGCCTGGACCATCTGATCGTGAGTGCGGCTGGTCTTTTCGATGAAACGATCACAGAAGACAACCGTGGCATCATAGACCGCCTCGGCGACGGCGTAGCTGCGAAGGTTCTCGTAACCTCCATGCGGCATCAAAGGACTGTCGGAGTCGGGCGGCATGGCGGGGATTCGTCGGACGAGTCGGACTGGTCGGACCCGTCAGACTCGTCCGACCGGCCCGAAGCGAAAGGAACGCATCACTGACACGCCTCGCACGTCCCGCCATTTCGCATGGCTTCGATGGAGCAAGCCTGAACTTCCTCGGCGGTGTAGCGTTTGGCACCGATGGCTCCGTTGATGACGGTGCTGCTGATTTCCTTTTGGAATTCGGCGGTGCTCTTCTCGATGTTCGAGGCGCTGCGGGTGCGGAGGTAATAGGTCGTTTTGAGGCCTTTGCGCCAGGCTCCACGATACATGTGGCTGAGGGTGCTCATCTCGGTGCTGCCGAAGAAGAGGTTCACGCTCTGGCTTTGATCGATCCACTTCTGACGGCGGGCGGCGGCATCGACGACCCAGGCCCAATCGATGCTGAAGGCGGTGGCGTAGCGGCGCTTGAGGTCCACAGGGATTTCTTCAATGGCTTCGATCTCGCCGTCCATGTACTTGAGCTTGTTCTGGATGTCGGCGGTCCACAGGCCGCGCTTTTTGAGGTCGCGGATGAGGAAGGGATTCAGGAGCATGAAGTCGCCGGAGAGATTGGCCTTCACAAGCATGTTGCTGAGGAGGGGCTCAATGCAGGGGCTGGAGCCCATGATGTTCGAGATGGTGGCTGTCGGCGCGATGGCGAGGACGTTGCTATTGCGCATGCCCTGCTTGGCGATCTTCGCACGGAGGGCGGACCAATCCATCTTGCCGCCGCGAGGGACATCGACTTCCTGGCCGCGTTCTTTGGCGAGGAGATCGAGGGTGTCCTGCGGCATGAGGCCGCGATCCCACTTGCTGCCTTTGTAGCTGGAATACTGGCCACGCTCGGCGGCGAGATCACTGGAGGCTTCGTAGGCGTAGTAGGCGATGGCTTCCATCATCTCGTCGTTGAAATCGACGGCTTCCTTCGACGCGAAGGGGATGCCTTTGCGGTAGAGGGCGTATTGGAGCCCCATGACGCCGAGGCCGATGGGGCGGTGGCGGGTGTTGGAGGTCTTGGCGGCCTCGGTGGGGTAGAAATTGATGTCGATGACGTTGTCGAGCGCACGCACGGCGCTGCGGATGGTCTCGCGGAGCTTGGCGTGGTCGATGTTACCGGCGTCATCGAGATGGTTGTCGATGAGGACGGAGCCGAGATTGCAGACGGCGGTTTCATCAGCGGAGGTATTGAGCGTGATCTCGGTGCAGAGATTGGAGCTGTGGATGACGCCGACGTGGTCCTGCGGGCTGCGGACGTTGCAGGGATCTTTGAAGGTGATCCAGGGATGGCCGGTCTCGAAGATGGCCTTGAGCATGAGCTTCCAGAGATCGACGGCGGGGATTTCTTTGGAGAAGATCTTGCCCGTCTTGGCGATGACCTCGTATTCGGCGTAGCGTTTTTCAAAGGCGGAGCCGTAGAGGTCGTGGAGATCGGAGACTTCGTTGGCGCGGAATAGGGTCCAGTTTTCACGGGCCTCCAGGCGCTTCATGAAGAGATCAGGAATCCAGTTGGCGGTGTTGAGGTCGTGCGTGCGGCGGCGCTCGTCGCCAGTGTTGATGCGGAGCTGGAGGAAGTCCTCGATGTCGTTGTGCCAGACTTCAAGGTAGGCGCAGCCGGAGCCACGGCGCTTGCCGCCCTGATTGACGGCGATGAGCTGGTCGTTGTGAAGCTTGAGGAAGGGAATGACGCCCTGGGATTCGCCATTGGTGCCTTTGATGTAACCGCCGGTGCCACGGACGCTGGTCCACGAACCACCGAGGCCGCCAGCCCACTTGGAGAGGAAGGCGTTTTCGGCGATGCCGCGGATCATGATGGACTCGATGCTGTCATCCACCTTGTAGAGGTAGCAGGAGGAGAGCTGGCTGTGCAGCGTGCCGCTGTTGAAGAGCGTGGGCGTGCTGGAGCAGAAGCGGCGGCCTTTGTAGAGCTTGTAGATGGAGATGATCTTGTCCTCGGGATTGCCATCGCGTTCGCCGACGTTGAGGCCCATGGCCACACGCATCCAGAAGAGCTGGGGCGTTTCGAGGCGCTTGGCGGGCTTGACCTTCTTATCGACGATGAGGTAGCGGTCGTAGAGGGTCTGGATGCCGAGGAAGTCGAAATCGAGATCGGCAGCGGGATCGAGGGCATCGGCGAGCTTGTCGAGATCGAACTGAAGCAGGCGGGGATTGTAGCGATCGATCTCGACACCACGGGCGAGGTTGCGGCGGAAGCTGCGGCGGTGGAAATCGCGGAGGGCCTCAATGCCATCGCGGACGATGTCCCAGCCGAGGACTTCCTCATAGATGTAGCTGAGCAGGATGCGGGCGGCGAACTTCGTGAAGTCGGCGTCCCGTTGCATCAGCGTCTTGGCATTAAGCGTGATGGTCTGCTTGAGGTGATCGAGGGTGATGTCGGAATTGAGCGAGCGGCGCAGCTCCATCTCGATCTCGGCACGGGTGAGGCACAAATCGAGGCCGAGCATGGCGAAGTCGATGCGCTTCTTCAGATCGGCCCCGTCCCAGAGGAAGGAATTGCCGTCGGCCGTCTTCACGAGGATGAGGGCCTGTTGGTCCTGGCTCTCGATTTCATTGGCGACGGCGGCCTGCTGCTCATCGTCCTCACGCATGTTGGTGCGGAGGGCACGGTACTGGATGTAGGCGCGGGCGACTTTGAAGAAGCCCTGCTTCATGAGCTCTTCCTCGACGAGGTTTTGCACGTCCTCGATGTGGATGAACTGCTTGTTTTCCTCGGCAATGGCACGGCTGACGGTCTCGGCGACCTGCACGGCCGGGGAGGAATCGAGCTCCATGGAGAGGAAGGCCTTGCGGACGGCGATCTCGATCTTGTTGTGGTTCCACGGCACGAGCTGGCCGCTGCGACGGATGACTTTGGTATTCACGATAAGCGGCTGAGGGGGGGAATCGGCAAAGGGGTCGTAGGCGGAGGCACGCTTGCGCTTTTCCGCGAGGGTGCGGGCGACGTCGTGAGCGTTGTGATGGATGAGTGCCCGCTCGATGCAGTGATAGATGTCCTTGGCGTTGAGATTGCCCGCTTTGCCGCTCCCTTCGGCAAGCTGGGCCGTGCGCTGATAAATCTCCTCCGTGACCGCCCGTGAGATCTTCTGCACGAGCTGCTGATTGTGCTCGGTGTAGATGTCCCCTTCCTTTTGACGGGCGAGAAAGAGATCCGCCAGGGCGCTGCCGACGGTGTCTGCAATTTCCTCGGCGTCGAAATCACGCTCGGCACCACCGACGTTGACCTTGATGGACGCGGGAAGAGTCTCCCCGATGGAACTGGCGACAGACAAGGCGCTCCACTTAAAAGCGGGCTTCTGGTCTTTCGGCGTTTGGGTGACTTTTTTGAGGACTTTGTCCTCTTGCAGCAGGGAGGCGATCATGGCGGGAGGAGGAGTGGGCTGTTGGTTTGACGTTGAGGGAGCGGGGAAAATCGGGGACCGGGAGGATGCGAAACGGGTGCGTCTTACTCCAGCGAAAGTTATTCTTTCTTGTTGGTCAGGTTGTTCACAAAAAGGGGTTACAGATCGTCGTCAGAGGACTGGACGAGAGCGGAGGCCTTTTGGTAATCGGTGACCTTACCTTCGAAGAAATTCTGCTCCTTGCGGACGTCCATCATCTCCGCCAGCCAGGGGAGAGGATTGGAGACGCCGGGGTTGAGGGCGGGCAAGCCGCAGCCGGCCAGGCGACGGTCGGCGATGAATTCGATGTACTGCTCGAATTCGGCCGAGCTGAGTCCCACGGCATTCACGGGCAGGCAGTCGCGGATGAAGTTCGTTTCCAGAGCGACGGCTTCGCGCATGATGTTGACGAGTTCCTCGCGGAATTCGCCGGTCCACAGGTCGGGATTTTCCTCGACGAGGTCCATGAACAAATTGCGGAAGACTTCGATGTGGTTCGACTCATCCCGGAGGGTGTAGCGGAACATCTGGCCGATGCCGGGAAACTTGTTCTGGCGATAAAGGCTGAGCACCATGCCGAAGAGGCCGTAGAACTGCGTGCCCTCCATGCACTGGCCAAACATGAAGATGTTCTTGGCGAGGAGCTGTTTGTTTTCGAGCTTCGTGAGGTCGATGTCCCGGCGCATGTTTTGAGAGATGCGGGTGACGAATTCGTTCTTCGCCACGATCGTGGGGATCTGCTCGAACATGGCCTCGCACTCGTGCGGATTGATCCCGAGGGAGGAAATCATGTAGAGCAAGGAGTCGGCGTGAATGTTTTCCTCATGGGCATGACGGCCAAGCACGAGTTTCAGCTCCGGGGCGGTCACCAGTTCGCGGACGACGTGCTGGATATTATCGCCCACGATGCCTTCGGCGGCGGAAAAGTAGCCGATGCCCATCATGATGATCCAGCGCTCGTTTTGGGTGATCTCGTTGGAGCGCCACTGCTCCACATCCTTTTGCATCTGGATGTCCTCAGGCTCCCAATGGTTGGCCTTCATGACGCGATAGAGATCATAGGCCCACTGATACTTCAGCGGGAGGAGGTTAAAGGTCATGCTCTTGCGACCATTGATGACCTTCTTGTCGGCGAAAGCGGCCTCGGCTTTATCGTGATCGAGAGGAAACTCACGGTTGCCAATCTTGTATGTCTTTTCCATGACCTTAAATGCTGGGTTTGGGGGTGTGAATAAGTGGAGAAACGGGGAAAACGAGAGAGTAGGCAGCGAAGTCTATAAATACTATATGTTCGTGCCGTGACGAGCATGTTGCACAAGATGTTGTGCTTTGACCAGAAAAAAATCCCACCAATGGGGGCAAGAAATCGTTTCCCATCGCATTTCCGAGGGTTCCACGACGAAAAAATTATTTCTGCGGAAAAACCGCCGTTCTGCCAATCAATTTTGAGAGGCGCTAGATTTTCGAAGTCCTCCATTTTTGGGGTAACGAGGCACACGCCCTGCTCCAAAAGCAGGGGTTTTAGTGGCCCGAGCCACTAGAGAAGAATGCTGAGGCACCTTGAACAGAACAGGTTTTTGCAAGCGTAGGTCTGCGGTCATGTCTCCGCGTCTCTTTTGCCTCCTTGCCGTCTTTTCCGCCTCTGCGCTTGCCCAGCAGGTCACGCTGCCGCTGCCGCGTTTGCTCACTTTGATGCCCATGGGAGGTCAGGCAGGGCAAAACGTCGAGGTGGTCATCACCGGCGAAAACATCGAAGACGTGACCGAATTGACCTTCTCGACGCCCAAAATCACCGCGAAGCCGGTCGCAGGTGCGGTGAACAAATTCAGCGTGAGCATCGAGGCGGATGCACCCGTCGGTGTTTATGATGCGCGGGTAATGTCGCGGCTCGGTGTCTCTTCGGTGCGGGCGTTTTCGGTGAACAAGCTGCCCGAGGTGGTGCGCACGAAGGCCAACAACACGCTCGAAACCGCTCTCCCGCTGCCCGTGGGCACGATTTGCAATGCGACGATGACAAAGCGTGCCGTGGACTTCTATTCCTTCCAAGGCGTGAAGGGCCAGGCGGTGTCCATCGACTGCGCAGCCGTCGGCATCGACTCGCGGCTCACGCCGGTGCTCATCCTCGCCGATGGCAAAGGCGCGGATCTTAAAGTGAACCGCACAGGCGGCATCATCGACTTCACGCCGCCTGCGGATGGCAGCTTCATCATCAAAGTGAGCGATCTCACCTACCAAGGCGGCGAGCGTCACTTCTACCGCCTCGCGTTGCAAAAAGGCCCCGCCGAGCCGCAACCGCAGACGCAAACCGTCAGCGCCATGTCCTGGCCGCCGGTGGGACTCGCCGCCACTGCTGCCTCGAAGGAAACCGAGCCGCAAAACGAGATCACCCTGCCCTGCGACATCGCGGGTGCGTTCTTCCCGGCGGCGGATGTGGATACCTATGAGTTCACCGCCAAAAAAGGCGAAACGTGGTGGGTGGAGGTCGCTAGCGAGCGTCTCGGCCGCAACACCGATCCCTTCGTGCTCGTGCAGCAGGTGAAGGACGGTAAATTCACCGATGTAGCCGAACTCTACGACATCGCACCGCCGATGAAGGTCACGAGCAATGGCTACAGCTACGACGGCCCGCCTTACGATGCCGGTTCGCCGGACGTGCTCGGCAAATTCGAGATCAAAGAGGACGGCACGTATCGTCTGCAAGTGCGTGACCTCTTCGGCGGCACGCGCAGCGATCCACACAATGTGTATCGCCTCCTCGTTCGCCAAGCCGCGCCTGACTTCGCTCTCGCTGCGTGGGCCGTTCACATGACGCTACGCAATGGCGACCGCGCCTCGCTTTCCAAGCCGATGGCACTACGCCAAGGCGAATCACGTGCCTTTGAAGTCGCCGTGCAGCGCCGCGATGGCTTCGATGGGGAGATCGAGATTAGCATGGAAAACCTGCCCGCAGGCATCAGCGCTGCCGGTTTAAAGATCGGCAAAGGCAAGACCTTCGGCCACCTCATCCTCACCGCCGATGAAAAAGCTACGCGTGGCTTCTCGCTCGCCCAAATCACTGGCAAGGCCGTCATAGGCGGCAAAGAAGTTATGCGTCCCGTGCGTGTCGCCAGCATGGAATGGCCGGTGAAGGACGCGAAGGGCGAAATCCCCGCCCCGCGCCTCATGGCCGACATTCCCGTCTCCGTCACCGATTCTGAGCAGGCACCACTTTCGATCACGCTGGCCGAAAACAAGGTCTTCGAAGCCAAAGCAGGCGAGACGCTGAAAATCCCGCTCAAACTCGCCTGGCGGAATGAATTCAACGGCACCTCCATCAAGGTGAAGGCCTACGGCGAAGGCTTCAGCGCCATCAAGGAGTTCGACATCCCGCTGAAGGCCGCGACGCACGAACTCGCACTCAACCTCGCTGAATTGAAGATCGCTCCCGGTGATTACACCTTCGCTTTGCAAAGCCTCGGCATCTGCAAATACCGCTACAACCCCGCCGCCGTGCCGTTGGCGGAAGCCGAGCAAAAAAAAGCCGCTCAAGAAGTCACGGCCGCAGCCACTGATCCCATCAAAAAGAAGCAGGCCGAAGCCGCCATGACCGCCGCGACGAACAAGATGAAGGCCGTCACCACCGCCGCGAATCCGACCGACACCGTCGAAATCCTCATCTCCCAGCCGATCCGCGTGAGCGTGAAGGCGGCAGCACCGACGACGGCGGCGAAGTGAGGATCGTGTCGATGGCTGCTTCGCTTCACCTGAATGATTGACCTTCATCAAGCGGTGGAGCATGGCCCGGGTGCATGTTCCGACTGAGCTATCTCCTCGTTTTTGCTTCCTTCGCAGCCTCAGGGTTCTCCCAGGCTGTCGCACCCACGCAACGCGATGTGCCCTACGGCCCACATCCGAAGCAGGTGCTGGATTTCTGGCAGGCGAAGTCGGAACAGGCGAAAACACCGCTGCTGCTCTTCATCCATGGCGGCGGGTGGATGACGGGCGACAAGGCGAATCCGGATTTCCTCGCCAAGTGCCTCGAAAATGGCATCTCGGTGGCGTCGATCAACTATCGCCTCATTCAGGACGCGAAGATCGATCCACCGGTGAAAGCCTGTCTCGATGATGCGGCGAGGGCTTTGCAATTCGTGCGGAGCAAAGCAGACGAATGGCGTATCGACAAAGAACGCCTCGGAGGCTGCGGAGGCTCGGCAGGCGGCTTCACGGCGCTTTGGCTGGCGTTTTCTCCCGACATGGCAGAGCCAAAAAGCGCTGATCCAGTGTCGCGTGAGTCCACGCGACTGCGCTGCGTGATGGCATTTGTGCCGCAGACCACCCTCGATCCGGCGCAGATGCAGATGTGGATTCCCAACAACGCCTATGGCAACCATGCCTTCGGCCTGCCGAGCATGCATGAATTCATCGCGAAGCGTGAATCGCTGCTGCCGTGGGTCGAAAAATTCTCACCATATGCGCTGGCGAGCCCGGATGATCCGCCCGTTCTGCTCTTCTACGACAACCCACCAAACCTCGGCCAGCCCTACAAAGACCCGCCGCATAGCGGAAACTACGGGGCGGGCATTGCAGAGAAGCTCAAAGCCGCAGGCATCGAGCACGAGAGCA